>JAZKTI010000148.1:0-6687 GCA_036625635.1 Haloarculaceae archaeon | reverse complement strand
GCTCGAATGCGCTCAGCGGGCCCTATCCGAACGAGATGTGCGAGCGAGGATATCCCGCTGAGCGAACTCGAGCGAGGTGAGGGCGTTCTGGGTGGGTGCGGTTGCGGTCGTGGGTTCGGTTCCTGCGAGCGAGGTGAAGAGTCTTCGGCGAGGTTTGCCGGGCCGGCCAGAAAGAACGTGAGCGCGAGCAGTCAGTCCTAATTACTCTGGATCCGGGGCGCCAGCATGTAGGTCACGGTGCCCTGGCCCTCGGCGATGTCGAAGTGCAGTTTGACGGGGAACTCCTCGCCGAGTTCGATAGTGACCTCGGCGTCGGCCGGGATCGCGCGGTTCATGTCCTTGAGGTAGTCCAGCGAGAACAGCGAGTCGGCCTCGCCGACGACCAGGTCGATGAGGTCGCCGGCGTCGAGTTCGAGGTTGACGTCGTCGGTGTCGCCCTCGGCGCGGACGTAGAAGACCTCGGTGTCGGTGTCGACGCCGAGTTCGATGTGGTCGGAGACCATGTCGGCGGCGGTGACGGCGCGGTCGATGTCCCGGCCCTCGACGACGATCGTGGCGGGGAGGTCGAGGTCCGGGAGGTCGGGCTCCTCGCGGATGGACTCCGGGTCGATAAGCGCGAGGGTGTACTCGAGGCCGTCGATGGCGATCCGGAGCTTCCGGGTCTCCTCGTCGAGTTCGAGTTCGACGAGCTGATCGGCGTCGGCCATCCCGGCGATGTCCATGAGGCGGACGAGGTTCACGCCGATTACGCCCCCGTCGGTCTCGTAGGACTCGAAGGCGTCGGCCTCGACCGCGAGGTCGACCATCCCGACGTTCGCGGGATCGACCGCCCGTATCTCGAGCCCGTCGCCGTCGAGGTGTATCTTGCACTCGTCCACCAGGACCCCGACCGAGGAGAGCGTCGACTGCAACGTGTCCGCGCTCACGATGGCCTTGAACATCTTGAAGCCGGCTACGACCGCATCCCGTAAAAAGTGTTGACCTTCCGTCGTCCACCCGAAACCGGGGTTCGAGCGCCCGTGCGGGCTCCTCGCCGTGGACAGCGTCGGGCACGTGGTCCGCTCGGGGCGGGCAGCGGATTGGGTGGCGAGCCCCCACCCGGGACTGGCCCATCCAGGCACTCGACCACGTGACTAGATCGCTGGTTTGAGGACACGCGTGGCGGCTCGAAGCCCGAGGAACGAGGCCGGCGAGTCCGCCATCGTCACCACCCGGGCCAACTGCTCTGCGGGGCGCTCGTCACCGGTTTCGGCTCGCCGCGTCAGCCGGGACAGGTACCCCTCCGGGAGACGAGGGACTCCTGGTCTCGTCGCCCCTCACGGGTCTATGGGGACACTGGAGGTGGGGGTGCCCGGAATCGAGGGGAGCGACGGCACCGGTGGCGTGACTGCCAGGTACGAGGGGATCGAAACGAGGCCTGTGCCGGCGCCGTGACGCAATCGGCCGCATCCAACATCCGAAAACGTTCCCGGGACCACCCGCCGCCGGGCCCGAACGCTCCCGGGCGTAGCTATTTGGAACCGGCCCGGCTCTCGACGGGCATGGAGTACAGGGACCAGACCATCGGGCAGTTTGTATCGAATATCGCGTCCACGAACGTCGTTCCGGCCGGCGGAACCGGTGCGGCTGTCGTCGGCGCGACAGGGACGGCTCTCTGCGAGATGGCCTGTATTCACACGGTCGAGTCGGAGGGGTTCGCGGACGTGGCAGCGGAACTCGCCACAATCGAGGCCGAACTCGAGCGACAACGCACCGCGCTTCTGGACCTCGCCGAAAGAGATGCCGCGACTGTCTCGGCCCTTCTCGATGCGGCCGACGACGAGGAAGAACACGCAGCAATGAAGATGGCCACCGGCGTTCCACTCTCGATCGCGGAGGCCTGCGGGTCCGTCATCGAGCATGCCGTCGTGGTGACGGGGATGGGCAACCCCAGGGCCGTCCCGGACGCGGTCACCGGGACCTACCTCGTTCGTGGGGCACTCCAGGCGTCCCTGTACACCGTGGGGCACAATCTCAAAGACATCCCGCATGGGTCCTTCAGGACCGACGTCGAACGGCGAGTGAGCGACGTCGAAGGGGCGGCACAGACGGCCTTCGAGGGCGTCATAGCGAACGTCGAGGCGGGTTCGTAGTCAGGTCGACTTGCTTGAGCGACAGGCCCGCCGCGCTGTAACGGGTGGCCAGACGCTGCCCCCGGATCGGTGCTGTCGTGACGGGAGCGGGGACCTGACGTCAGTTTGTGAGAGAGGGCCACGGCGCTACGAGAAGTGGGCCGAAGACGTGCCAGGGCGAGTTCGAGAAGTCGGCCGAGGTTGTTGGGCCCCGGGACGTCACCCGCGACCTGGGTCGACCCCATCCTGGCGCCATCCGATGTCCCTTTCCGGGTCGACGGCCTTTGTAACGGTATGACTGAGGATTCGCCGGTGGTTCCGACCCCGATCCCCGAAACGGATTCGGTGATCTCGGCATGACGGGACGGGACAAGTACTACAACAAGGCCAAACAGCAGGGCTACCGGGCCCGCTCGGCCTACAAACTCCAGCAGCTCGACGAGACCGCCGACCTGCTCGGCCAGGGCCGAACGGTCGTCGACCTCGGGGCGGCCCCCGGCGGCTGGCTCCAGGTCGCCGCCGAGCGCGTTGGCCCCGAGGGCCTCGTCGTCGGCGTGGACCGCCAGCGGATCGACCCGCTCGAAGACCGAGGAGAGGCCGTGCCCGTCCTGACGGTCCGCGGCGACGTGACCGAGGCATCGACTGTCGCGACCATCCGCGAGGCGGTGAGCCAGGAGACTGATGACGAGGGCGCCGGTGATGTTGGCGACGGCGAACTCGGCGAAGGCGACGTCGATGGCGGCGACAGCGGTGGCGGCCAAGCCGGTCGCGATGGGTCGGGCCAGGTAACCGGTGGCCCGGTCCACGTGGTCCTCTCGGATATGGCCCCGAACGTCAGCGGCGAGTACGACCTCGACCACGCTCGCAGCGTGCACCTCGCCCGGCAGGCCCTCGAGATCGCGCTGGAAGTCCTCCGGCCGGGCGGCGACCTCGCTGTGAAGGTCTTCGACGGACGCGACCTCGACGACCTGCAGGCCGACATCGAGAGCGAGTTCCAGTACGTCCGGCAGGTCCGCCCTGAGGCCTCGCGAGACGAGTCCTCGGAACTCTACCTCGTCGCGAAGGGCCGGCTGACGGGGCCGGTCAGCGAGGACGACGTCCTCGAGGTCGAGATCGTCGACGAGGGCGACCAGGGCGACGGGATCGCCAGGCCCGAGGGCTACACGCTGTTCGTCTCCGGAGTGAGCGTTGGCGAGACCGTGCGGGTGCGGGTCGAGGACGTCACGCCGACCTACGGGTTCGCCCAGCCCGTCGAGGACTAATACACCGGTCGCGATATCGGGCCGCCAAGGGCGCTTGGCCAAGGGGTGTGACGGCCGCAACCCTCGTCACGCCGCCGGCCGTAGGCGCCAGTGATGTACCTCTCCCACCCCGTTCGCCGGATCCGCGACGATCCGGAACACGGAGCGACCGTCGAACTGGTCGTGACGGCCGCGGATGCCGACAGGGAGCCAGCCCAAGGCGCCAGCGGCGGCACCGAGGACGACACAGATGGCGATGTTTGTGACAGCAACGCCGACGATGGTGACAGCGACGCCGACGAGGGCGATCTGGATGCCCTCGCCAGCGCGCTGGAAGGGGCGGGTGCCGACGTGGTCGAGCGACTGCGGTTCAGGAGTGTCCGGATCGAGTGCCCGGAAAGGGCCGTCCCAGAGATGTGTTCGCTTGACGGTATCGAGTCCATCGAGACCGGCACCACCAGGGAGCTCGCGTGGGGAGATGCCGGCGAAGACCTCTGAGGGCGGCACTACGGGTCATAGACAACGCAAGCGTTTAATCGCCCGGTAGAGTAATTCGGGCCATGGCCGACTGTCCACTCGCGGAGGACTGCCCCAGCTTTCAGGAACGCATCCAGGGGATGGGGTGTCAGCACTACGGGGACCGCGGGGGAGCCGAATGGTGCAATCACTACAACCAACCGATCAAGGACCTCAAGTCCCAGCCCGTCAAGATGGGCGAGGAGGTCGTCGTCGACGTCGAGGACATCCACGAGAGCGGTGCTGGCGTCGGCCGGACCGAGGACGGCTTCATCGTCATGGTCGACGGCGTGTTGCCGCCGGCCCGTGCCAAGGTCAAGATCACGAAGGTCCACTCGAACCACGCCCGGGCCGATGAGATCCAGCGGATCGAGGCCGAGGAGGAGGACGAGGGGACCGAAGCGAGCGAAGGCGAGGACGATGGGACTGGGGCAGCGGAGGAAACGGGTGCGGAGGCCTCCGGGGACGGGGACGAGGACGAGGAGGAAGCCGGACCGGACCGACCACGGCTGGGCAGTCGCGACAACTTCTGGGGATCCTGAGGGCCGCCGCAAGCGGGGGTCGTGCTACGCTTTCTTGAGCCTCCGGTCCGAACACTTGGGACGGCAATCATCCCCGGGAGACTAACAGTCAGGCGGTCGACCGGCCGGCATGGACCTGGAAGTCGACGGCGACGCAGCACTGTGTCTCGCAGCCACCAGCGGTCTCGGCCTCGCGAGCGCGACGGCCCTGGCGGAAGAGGGAGCGGACGTGGCCGTCTGTGGCCGGACGCCCGACCATGTCGACGCGGCCAGCGAGCGAGTCGACTCGGCCGGCCACGGCGACGTCCTGGCCGTCGAGGCTGACATTACCGATCGGGCGGCCATGGAGGCCCTCGTCGCAGAAACTGTGGAGACCTTCGGCGGCCTCGACCACCTCGTCACGAGCGCCGGCGGGCCCCCAAGCGGAACATTCCGTGAGACCGACGCCACCGACTGGCCCGCAGCCTTCGAGTTGCTCCTGATGAGTTGCGTTCACACCCTCCAGGCGGCTGATCCGCACCTCCGGGCTGGCGACGGCGGGACCTGGACCGCTATCACCTCGCGGACCGTCCGCGAGGTGGCCGACGCGCTCGTCCTGTCGAACGCGGTGCGGCGGTCGGTCATCGGTCTCGTGAAGACGGCGTCGCGGGAACTGGCCCCCGAGGTCAGGGCGAACGCCGTTCTCCCGGGTGCCCACGAGACCGGGCGGATCCGCGACCTCATCGAGGACGACATCGAACGCGGGGAGTACGCGGACTACGATGCGGGGTACGCGGACTGGGCGAGTGACGTCCCCCTGGAGCGCATCGGTGAGCCTCGGGAACTCGGAGACGTCGTGGCTTTCCTGGCCAGCGATCGCGCGAGCTACGTCAACGGGGCGGCCCTGGCCGTCGACGGTGGCTCGCTCCGGAGCGTCTGAGGGGCGACGGTCTCCGGTTCGATCGCGTTCTTCTCCGCGGTTCTTCTCCGCCATTCTTCCAGCTCTCCCCCGGGCCGGTGCTTCGTCAGTTATCAGGCCGCATCGGCCTCCTCCGGCTCGTCGAGCTCTGCTACGACCTGGCGAACGTCCTGGGCGCGGTCGCGAGGGACCACGAGGGTCCGACCGTCGTAGCTCGCGACCACGAGGTCGTCGACGCCGAGCACGCTCACGTGGCCGTCGGAGGCGAGCACACAGCCCGCGGCGTCGATCGCTAGCCCGTCGCCCAGGACCGCGTTCTCGCGGTCGCCCGACGGGAGGAGCCGACCCACAGCGTTCCAGTCGCCGAGGTCGTCCCAGTCGAAGTCGGCGGGAACGACGCGGACGTCCTCGGCCCGCTCCAGGACCGCGTAGTCCACGCTGACGGGATCGGCGGTCGCGAAGCCCTCGGTGGCGCGGCCGGCCGCCACGGCCGCGACAAGGTCCGCCAGGGGGGACTCGCGAGCCTCGGCGAGGAAGGCCTCGGGCGTCCAGCAGAACATGCCGGCGTTCCAGTACCACCCCCGCTCGACGAACTCGCGGGCGGTCTCCCGGTCGGGTTTCTCCAGGAAGCGGCCAACCGGGGCCGGGTCGACGTCGCTCCCGGCAGTTGTGTCCCCGCCCGCGCCGGGGGTCGGTTCGACGTAGCCGTATTCCGTGGCCGGTCTGTCCGGTTCGACGCCGATCGTGACCAGCGAGTCGGTCTCGACAGCCGTGCGGGCCGCTCGCTCGAGGGTGCCCGAGAAGTCACCCGCGACGTGGTGGTCGCTGGGCAGGCAGGCGAGGACGCAGTCGCCGACCTGTTCGCGCACCCGAACGGCGGCGTAGACCAGGGCCGGGCCGGTGTCTCGCGGTTCGGGTTCGGTCAGGACGGCGGCACCGGGGACCGTCGTCCGGACGGTCTCGGTCAGATCGGGCCGTGTGACAACGTAGACGCGATCGGCGACCCCGCGACAGCGGGCGACCGTCCGCTCGAGGAGGGAGTCCTCGCCGCCGAAGCCGTGGAGCTGCTTGGGGCGATCCGGCGTGCTGGCCGGGTAGAGTCGGGTGCCAGTCCCGCCCGCAAGCACGACGGCGACCAGGGGTCGGTCCATGCAGGGGCCAAGGTGGTGGCGCGGAAAAAGGTAGTCCGGACCGATACCGCTCGGTGGTGGAGCGGAGATCGGGATCTGTCGGGGGTTGGTGATGCCATGTCCCTCAGCGGCACCTCGTTCTCTGGAATAGCTGGGGCTCCTGCTATGACGGCAAACAGCCAGAACGCCCTCACCTCGCTCGAGTGCGCTCAGCGGGATATCCTCGGACGCACATCTCGTTTGGATAGGGCCCGCTGAGCGCATTCGAGG
>JAZKTI010000147.1:0-6701 GCA_036625635.1 Haloarculaceae archaeon | reverse complement strand
TCCCGAGCCGGGCCCTGTTTGTCACGGGGCGGTCCCGGATTGCCCAGGTCCTGGCCTTGTTTGTCACTGGGCAGTCCCAGACTGCCCGGGCCCGGACCCTGTTTGCCCAGAGGCGGTCCCAGACTGCCCGGGCCCGGACCCTCTTTGTCCCGAGGCGGTCCCGGGCTGCCCGGGTCCGGGTCCAGACTGTCCGGAGGCCGTCCCTCTGTAATCCTCGGATCCACCTCCCCCCTCGGGTTGCTTACCCCGCCCTTGCCCCTCACCGTCGGGGAGTCGGCCAGCCGGTTCGGCCTGGTCACCGACTGGCTAGCGATCGTCCAGGGGCGGTTGCTCTCCGCTCTCTCGACTCTCGCCCCGCCGGTTTTCGACTTCCCGTCTCGGTTCGCCGGTAGTCATATGTCAGCTCAGCCACAGCGTACGTGATTATGGGTTGGCTTCTTTCAGATTCTTACAATTAATCGCCGGGCGTCGGCCCCAGGGGAGACGGTCGACGGGGGATTTTGACCGATGGTACCCCACCGGAGCGGTTGCGTCAGCGCACGCGACTCGGCGGCACCAGCAGCACGTTACTGTCGGCCCGCGCGGTCACCGCCTCCGAGGTACTCCCGAGCAGGAGCCGCCGAATCCGGCTCTGTCCACGGGACCCCACCAGGATGGTCGTCGGATCCAGCTCGATCGCCGCCGCGAGAATCTCGTCGACTGCCTCGCCCTCCCGGACCATCGTTTCCGCGGGGATCCCCTTCTCGGCTAGTTGGCCGGCCAGTTCGTCGAGCCTGACCGCCGGGTCCTCGATTGCCCCCGCTCCCGCCCGACGGTCTGGCGGCGCCACGTGCAGGAGCGTCGCCTCCTGTGTGGCCGTGGTGAGGTAGTCGAACTGTTCGAACGCCCGTTCGGCGTTCTCGGAAAAGTCTGTCGGGTACAATACTCTCTCGAAGAGGTGCTCGCTGGCGACTTCGTGGTCCGCGTCGTCCTCGAGGATGCGCTGGACGAGCAGGGGCCGGGCTGCCGTCCTGGCGACGTTCCGGGCGGTCCCCCCGATGAACCGCTGTTCGAGTGGGCTCTGGCCACGGGACCCGACGACCATGAGGTCGGCCTTGACCTGTTCGGCGAGGCCGTTAATGCGTCGGTGGGGAGTGCCCCGGACGACGTGGGTTTCGACGTCGAATCCTTTCTCCCTGAGCCGTTCGGCCTGGGTTTCGAGGGCGTCCCCCGGGCGCCCGCCGAAGTCGCTCCCGGGCAAGCCGGTGGTAACGTTCGGACTGGTGACGGTAAGGAGGTGGACGTCCGTGATGCCGTATCGTTCGAGGCACTCGAGACAGATCTGTGAGTTGATCGCCGTCTCGATGGCTTCCGACAGGTCGGTGGCGTACACTGCCCGCATGGGCGAGCGTAGTTGCCTCGTCGGCATAGTATTGTCGATACCGCCCAATTCTATTCCGGTCACGCTGACCGCCACAGACGGCAACGTCGTCGTGGTGCTGTGAGTCGTCGCTATCAGGAGCCATCGCTTCGGCCTGTCCCTTGGGGCCGGCGTTCGGGCCTATCGATCGGGCCAGTTGCTCGAACGTGGACGCTCTCCCAGTAGTCGTGATCCGTCCCTCGGATTGGGTCGTTCGGGCACCACCCGTCGGGCGGAGGCGTTCAGCAATCGTCTTCGAGGGATCGGCGCCACTCCCGCTGGATCGCCGCCTTCAGTTCCTCGCCCACGATCGTGTCGGGGCCGAGTACGTACTCCTCGTTGGGATTTGGGGTCATTCTTTCTTCGAGGGATCGGAGTACTGTGTCAAAAAATCGCGGCAGACAATCGTCTGACGGGAGGGTGCGGCCGCCCCTCATATTGCCCCGGGAATCGTCCGGACGTCCTCGGGGGGGACGGCGGCGACCAGCTCCTGTCCGGGAGTGAGCGACTCGCCCGTTCGGAGGTCGACGCTGGCCGTCAGTCGGCCGACACCGTCGACCTCGAGGACGACCGTCGCCTCGTCATACTGGGGGACGACCCGCCGAACGGTCGCCGCGAGCGTGTTCGACTCGGACGCCGCACTCGGTTCCCGGAGGTCGATCGCGCCGGGCCGCATTGCGACGCGAACCTCCCCCGAGGCCGGGTGGCCGGTCGCCAGGACGGACGTCGATCCCACCTGCACCCGCGTCTCCGACCCGTCGGATCCCGTGACGGTGCCTGGGAGGACATTCTCCCAGCCGAGGAATCGCGCGACGGTCGGTGTCGCCGGCTCGTCGAAGACCGCCTCGACCGGACCAGTCTGGACCAGGTCGCCGTCGAACACGATCGCGAGGCGATCAGCGACGACGGCGGCCTCGTCGCGGTCGTGGGTCACGTAGACCACCGGTACGCCGAGGTCGCCGAGAATCTCCCGCAGGTCCAGGCGCAACCGGCGGCGTATCGGGGCATCGAGACTCGCCAGGGGTTCGTCCAGCAGCAGCGCCTCCGGGTCGGCCACGAGCGTTCGTGCGAGCGCGACCCGCTGGCGCTCTCCACCCGACAGTGTCGCCGGGCCCCGGTCGAGGAGATCCCCGATCTCGAGCAGGGCACAGATCGAGTCGACGTCCGCCGTCGCCGCCTCGCCGAAGGCCAGGTTCTCCCGCACGCTGAGGTGGGGGAAGAGCGCGTCGTCCTGGAAGACCATCCCGACGCCTCGCTTCTCGGGCGGGAGCCCGTCGATCCGTCGGCCGGCCAGGGAGACGGTGCCGCCACCGGGCGTCTCGAAGCCGGCGACGAGGGACAGGAGTGTCGACTTGCCACTCCCCGACGGGCCGAGGACGGCGGTCACGCCAGGCTCGACCGTCACAGAGAGCGGCCCGAGGCCGAACGAGGGATAGTCCGTCCGCAGATCGGTGAGGCGGAGGGTCACGATCCGGGTCCGAAGGCGTCCAGTTCGTTCAACCACGTAATCGCCAGGACGACGGCGAAGCCGATCGCGACGAGGGTGATTACCAGCGGGGCCGTCGCAGCCACGCCCTCGCCGATGAAGGTTCCCCAGATCTGCGTCGGCATCGTCCCGGGGTGGTAGGCGGTCATCATGGTCGCGCCGAACTCGCCCATCGCCCGGGTGAAGCTCAACACGATGCCCGCGAGGATGCTCCCACGGGCCATCGGGAGTGATACCCGCCTGAAGGTCTCGAGGGGGCCCTTGCCCAGACTCCGCGCCGCGCGTTCGAGGTCCCGGTCGATCGAGGCGAAGCCGGCCCGGGCCGTGATGACTAGAAACGGCGAGGCGACGAAGGTCTGGGCGAGCACGATCCCGAGATAGCTGTCGGTCAGCGGCAGGCCCAGGCCAGCGAAGAGCCCGCCGATCACCGTGAACCGCCCGAAGGCCGTCAGCAACATTACCCCACCGACGACCGGTGGCAACACCAGTGGCAGGACCACGAGTGCATCGACGACGGGTTTTCCCGGAAACGACGACCGGGCCAGGACGTAGGCAAGCGGCACGCCAAAGACCGTCGCGAGCGCCGTCGAGACCGGTGCTGTCGCCAGCGAATACTCGATCGCGCCGAGCACCTCGGGGTCGGCGAAACTCGCGAGGGTGAGGCCGTCGATCCAGGTGAAAAACGCGACGAACGGGAGCACGAGGTACGCCCCAAGCAAGGCGCCGAGGATGGCGAGGACGCCCCGGCCGCGGAGGAATGGCGCCGCCACGCCGTACTCGCCACGGGAGAGTTCCCGGAGGCGATCGCTGGTACTCACGGTAGCACCTCCGCGGGCACGTCGCCGTTGGGGCGTGGGAATCCATCCGACACGACGAGACCCCGCTCCCGGAGGAGTTCCGGTCGGTCGAGGAGGAATTTCAGGAAGGCGCGGCCTGCCTCGGGATGTCTCGCATCGTCGGGCACCGTCGCGGCATACAGGATGGGACTCCCGTGAATGGTGCGTCCGTCCGCCGTCGTGTAACTGGCTCGCGCGTACCGGTCACTCTGCCGCGGGTCCGAGAAGTCGAGTTCGGCCGGGAGCGACAGATAGGGCAGGTCGCGCTCGACGGCCATGTTTTTGTAGGCAATCGCGGCGGCCCGGTCGCCGGTTTCGACGGCCGCGAGGAGGTGTGCCTCCTCCGGATCGACGATCAGGTTCCCCCGGAGGTCCTCGGCGAGGCCGGGTTCGTCGTAGTAGACCTCGGCGAGGTCGAAGAGCTGGACGGTCCGGTAGCCCAGCGGGTCGACCTCGGGGTCCGAACGGGCGACGGCGCGGTCGGTCGATCGGAGCACCTCGTACCAGGGGTCGCCCTCGGCCAGCCGCTTCCCCGCTGGAGTCGCGGGATCGTAGACGATCACAACCTCGGTGGAGGCGAAGACCACGTCCCAGGTCGCGTGTGCGGGCTCGAGGCGGTCCCTGAGCAGATCGGCGTCCGCGCTCACGACGACGTCCGGCTGCTTGTAGCCCTCGACGACCATTCGCAACAGCGCGTTCGACCCGTGGAACTCCCCACGGTAGTCGTAGTCCGTGGTTTCCGCGAAGCCCGGGCCGATCCGCTCATCGAAGGCGACGGCGAGACTCCCCGCAGCCAGGACCGACGCGGTCTCCCCTCGCCGGTCGCTCCCGAGCTGCAACGAGGTGCATCCGGCCACGCCCCCCACAACCAGGGGGAGGAGTCCGAGCACCGCTCGTCGGGTCCTGGACTCGTCGCACGGGTCCATACGTGAAACCTTATCAGGTTGTCCAATAAGCTTATCTCAAGGAGTTCCGTTTGCGTTCATATGCCAGATGCCGACGACACCGTCCTGACCGACCGACAGGTTGAGGTCATGGAACTGCGCGAGCAGGGGTACACCCAGCGGGAGGTCGCCGACCAACTGGGCACGAGCGACTCGAACGTCAGCGCGGTCGAACGGGCCGCGAAGGAGAACGTCGCCAAGGCTCGCCGGACGCTCGAACTCCTCCGGGCGCTGCGCGCCCCGGTCCGGTTTACTATGCCACCGAACGCGGAGTTCGACGACCTCCTCGAATCTGTCTACGATCGGGGGGACGAGGCCGGCGTGAAGGTGAAGTACTGTCGGCCCGAGTTACAGTCCCACCTCTACGGCGAACTCGAGCCATACACGGACGGTAACAGACTGGAGACGGGCGTGACGGTCGGACTCACCGAGGCGGGGGAGGTCAGAGTCTATCCGGCCCTGTAAGCCGGGTTCTCGGGTCCTGAAAATTAGGTCGGATATATTTTGTGATCCGTGGCCAGGGTCGAGGTATGCCGGAGCCCGTTACCCTTCTCATCGTCGTCGCGAAAGCGGTGGTCCTCGTCGCCGGATTGACGATCCTGTTCTATACGGGACGGGCCGCGAATCGAACGGCCGACGGGGGGTTGTGGCTCCTCTCTGCCGGGCTCCTCCTCACGGGGAGCGGTCTCTTCTTCACCGGCCTGTTGCCAGGTCTTATCGAGGTCGACCCGACGATCGGGCTCGCGGTGACGAGCCTCGTGTCGGCCGTCGGACTCATCCTCGTGATTTACTCCATGTTCACGAACCTCCGGGTCCCGTCGTAGCGATCCCTGGCCATGCATTGCGGTTGTGGGGCGCCCTCCGTGCGCGCTTGAGAGGTCGGGTGGGGCCGACCGTGCACCGTCATTCCCTCCCTCACTCGGAGTGGTCGGATCCTGCTGACCGGACGCGGAGGATTCAAACGGCCGGACCGGCTCTGTCCGACCGAATGGTTTCGCGGGCCGAGGTCGACCGCCTCCGCCTCGAGGCGGACACGATCCTGACCCGGTACGATACGGTCGAAGAGGCGCTGGCGAGGGCTCGGTCGGAGTCCGGCTCACACTGGGAGACCGGGACACTGTCTGTCACCCTCGAGACGCCCCGTGGCGAGTCAATCGACGTTGCGCTCGATCTCGAAGAGGACCCGGCGGCCAACGCCCAGTCGCGGTACGACCGGGCGACGGAACTCGAGGCGGAACTGGACCGGAAACAGGCGGTCGTCGGTCGCCTGGCGCCGCTCCCGGGCGACCCGGTGGCATACCTGCTCTGCTACCACCTCGACGCCGTCGGCGCGAACTACCCGCGGTCGATGGCGGGTCACCTCGACGCGGCCCGGGACCACGTCGAGGAACTCTGCGAGGAACTGGCCAGTGCGGGGGTGGTCGAACGGATCGAGTCCGGGACGGTGAAACAGCGCCGTGCGAAGGCCAAGCAGGCCGAGGAGGTGCGCCAGCACCACACCTACTACCGCCTCTCGCGGGAGGGGGACCACCTCCTCCGGTTCCTGTCCGGACGCGAGGGCCAGCGGAACGTCCTCCTGCACCTGCCCGACGGGCAACGGATCATCCGCCGCCTGGCGCGGGGCGGCCCGGATTACCCCCGGATGACCGCCGACGACCTCGAGATGGACTTCGAGTACGTTCGGCACCTGTACCGCGCCCTCCGCCAGGTCGGCCTCGTCACGGAGTACGAGGGCAGTACGATCAAGGCAAGCGAGCGGAAGCTGAAGCCGAAGGCGGAGACCCACCGCAAGCACACCTACTACGTGGCGACCGACAGGGCCGAGGACATCCTCCGCGATCTGGACGAGTGAGCGTGCCGGGACCGCTGGTTCGCGTGGGTCGTGAGAGAGACCGGAGCCGGTGGCGATCGGTGTCTCCTCTGGGGAGCGCGCTCGCCGCTGACCGGTGTTTAGGCAGGGGGTGAGGGGGGCGGTGAAGGGGTATCGGCAGTCCGTGAAGCTCCTGGTGCAGGCGGCTTGGGACAGCCTGAAACAC
>JAZKTI010000146.1:0-6760 GCA_036625635.1 Haloarculaceae archaeon | reverse complement strand
ATATCCTCGTTCGCTTCGCTCACTCGGATAGTTGCCCGCTCAGAGACACACGACCTGGGAGGCGGCTCCGCCGCCTCCTTATAACGTGGCGGCGGAGCCGCCACGCAGGCCTCGCCCTTTCATTCCACCAGGGAGCCGGAGTTCCAGTAGGATTGGGTTTCCGGAATCTACCCAGCTACTCGCAGATTTCCACGCCTGGCGGAATGAAAGGGCGAACCTCGCTCGCGTTCGTCTCAGCGGGCCCTATCCGAGGGAGCGCGCGAGGTCGAGCGAAGCGAGACCTCGGTATGAGCGAGCGGCGAAGCCGCAAGCGAAGCGACCGAGGATATCCCGCTGAGCGTGCGCGAGCGAGGTGAGGGCTTTCTGGGTGTTTGCAGTTGCGGTTATTGGACCAGCAACTCCAGCGAGCGAGGTAAGGACTTTCGAGCCGATTATGGTAGCGGGCCCCTCCTTACAGATTTCGAGCGTCTAAACATGGCCCTTCGTTCTCTCTCCCTTCGTTCTCCCCCCCTCTCTCGGCCCTCTCCACGGTCTGGTGGATTCGACGCCTACCCCTTCGCAGCCACCCGCACAGCGGAATGCTTGTACTCGGGAATCTTTGCCTCGGGGTCGAGCGCGTCACCGGTGAGGTCGTTCGTCGCCGGGTCGTCGTAGTGGAAGGTGAGGAAGACACTACCCTTCGTGATGATCGGCGAAACGGCCGCCTCGACCTCGACGGCACCTCGCTCGTTCTCGACGACGACCTGATCGCCGTCTTCGATGTCTCTGGGCTCTGCGTCCGCGGGATGCATTTCCAGGACGTCCTCGCCACGCATCCGCGCGAGGGTGGCCGACCGTCGAGAGAAGGCGCCGCTGTTGAAGTGCTGGAGGACGCGCCCGGTCGTCAGCGCGAGTTCGTCCTCGGCGAGATCGTCGGCCGGTGGGACGTGCTCGACGGGCAGCAGCGGTGCCGTCCGCTCGCCGTTCGAGAAGGTCTCCCCGTGGAGCACGCCGACGCCTTCGTCGGCGTCGGCCGGGAACGGCCAGCGGAGGCTCCCCTCGCCGACGTCGTCGTAGGCCATCCCGGCGTAGAGGGGGGTGACTTCCGTCATCTCGTCGAACGCATCCCCCGGACAGTCGAAGTCCATGATCGCCCCCGGCTCGTCGAGGTCGGTGTACGCCTCGACGTCGGCGTAGGCCTGGATCACGCGCTCGCCCACTTCGCGGATGATGTCGAAGTCCCGGCGGACGTCCCCGGGGAGCGTCGCATTGGGCCGCATCCGCATGACCTGCCGGTCGGTGTTCGTCACCGTTCCCGACTTCTCGGCCCAGGTGGACCCGGGGAGGACGACGTCGGCGTGCTCTGCGGTCTCGGTGACGAAGAGGTCCTGGACGACCAGGAAGTCGAGGTCGTCGAACTCGGCCCGGACCCTGTTCAGGTTCGGCTCCGTGAGGGCGGGGTTCTCGCCGAAGACGTAGGCGGCCCTGATATCCTCGCCGAACTCGTGGGTCATCTCGACCTCGGTCAGGCCGGGATCGGCGGGGGGCTCGAAGCCCCAGACCTCCGCGACCCGCTCCCGCGCCGTCTCGTCCTGGACGGGTTCGTAGCCGGGTAAGTCCGCGGGACGGGCCCCGACGTCGTTGGCCCCCTGGACGTTGTTCTGGCCGCGAAGCGGGTTGACGCCCGTGCCGCGCTTGCCGACGTTGCCGGTCAGCAGCGCCAGGTTGAGCAACGCCCGGACGTTGTCGGTCCCGCAGTGGTGCTGGCTCATCCCCATGCCGGTGAAGGCCGCGGCGCGGTCGGCTTCGCCGTAGGCCCGCGCCGCTTCGCGGAGGTCCTCGGGGTCGACGCCGGCCAGCTCGGCGTTTTCCTCGACGTCGACGTCCTCGAGTGAGCCGACGAAGTCCTCGTATCGCGTGGTCCGCTCGGCGAGGAAGTCCTCGTCGACGAGGTCCTCTTCGACGATCACCTTGGCCATCGCGTTCAGGAGCGGGATGTCGTACCCCGGCGAGACGGGCAGGTGGACGTCGGCCGCGTTCGTGGTCTTGTTCTCGCGGGGATCGACGTGGAGCAGCGTGGTCCCGTCCTGGATCGCCGGGCCGAGGTAGGAGTTGAAGATGACGGGGTGCTGTTCGGCGGGGTTCGAGCCCGTGACCAGGAAGACGTCGGCCTCGGGGACGTCCTCGAGCGTGTTCGTCATCGCACCGGCACCGAACCGCTCGGCCATCGCCGTGACCGTCGAGGAGTGACACAGCCGCGCGCAGTTGTCGAGGTTGTTCGTCCCCAGGGCCCGCGCGAGTTTCTGGAAGAGGTAGTTCTCCTCGTTGGTGCAGTTCGAGGAGGAGAAGAAGGCCAGCGCGTCGGGCCCGTACGCCTCGCGCGCCGATCCCAGGCCCTCGACGACGCGGGACAGCGCCTCCGCCCAGGACGCGGTGACGAGGGTGCCGTTCTCGCGGACGAGTGGCTGGGTGAGCCGGTCGTCGTGGTCCCCGGGTTCGAAGGCGGCGACCCCCTTCGGACAGAGTTCGCCCCGGGTGTTGACCGGTGCCTCCCAGCCGGTGCCCTTGCCGGTGTCCTCGCTGTAAGTGACGCCACAGCCGACGCCACAGAAGGGACAGATCGTCTTCTGCGGTTCGTAGGAACGCTCTACGCTGTCGCTCATTTGCGTAGGTGGGTTTGCGGTCCACCTCAAGCCACGCTCGCCTGCAGGACGCTGAGAAGCGACGACACTTTCTTATCGGGTTCTTGGGAGAGAACCGCCATCCGGTGTGAGACAGACTGCGCGAGCGGTTCGCGACCGATCTCGGGTGCCAGTGGCGATTGCACCCGGCGTCTCGAGCCCCACGGACGGCTTGTAACACGCTCCCGACCGCCGCGACTGACCCATGGCCCGTTTCGATTGCCGGGGCGTCCGCTCCCCTATGCCAGTCGAACCCGGGTCGCGAGTCAAGATCGATTTCACCGCGACCTACCTCGACGGTGATCTGATCGACACCTCCGCTGAGACGGTGGCCGCCGAACACGGCGTCGCCGGCGAGAAGCGGTTCCGCCCGATCGTCCTCGAGGTGGATGCCGACCCTGGAATCGAGTCGCTGCAGGAGGGACTGGTCGGTCTGAATGTCGGAGAGACGAGGACGATCGAGGTTCCCCACGAGGACCTCCAGGTCACATAGGACCGCGAGGAGTTCGAGGCGATGGTGGGCGAGGCACCCGAAGAGGGGACGGACGTCCACGCGTTGACTGGGCTGCTGGGCACGGTCGTCGCCCATGACGACACGGTCACGGTCGACTACGAACCGGAGCGGACCGGGCAATCCCCCACCTTCGAGGTTGAGGTCCTGAAAATCGAGTGATCGCGTCCCGGGTGGACCCGGTCCGCCATCGTCACGGGTCCGACGGGCGCGACCTGCCCGTGTATTCGGGGCCACTTTCGGTCCGAAGCACTCGCCGTGCTCGGTGGCGGGATCGTCGGCCTGGCCGGGGCCCAGCCCCGCCCCACATCCCGCGATGTGGCCGGTGGGTGTCCCGCCAGAAGGCCCTCCCTTACCCGATTTCGACGTCGAGGCGGGTCTCGTTCTCGACGTTGTCCGTTACCGGGCATCGAGCCTTCAGGTCGGCGAGCCAGGCGTCGAGGTCGGCGTCGCCGGCGGTCTCGACGTCGAGCGTGACGTCGAGGCCCTGGAGGCCGGTTCGTTCGTCCGATTCTTCACCACGGTAGGTCGAGTAATCGAGGTCGCCCTCGACCGTGATTTCGAGTGACTCGATGTCGATGTCCATGTCCCGTGCGACCATCGTCCCCGTGGAGTTGATGCAGCCCAGGATGGACCCGAGGAAGTACTCGACAGGGTTGACGTCGTCGCCGACGACGAACTCGGCGTCGCCGGTGTCGACGCGGGTCCGCTTGGGACTGTGGCGCCAGGCTCGCATCGCGTAGTGGGTTGGATCGGAATCTCCCATGGTCGAATTCACGCCCCCGTCGGGAGAGTATATTTCGGTCTCGGCCGAGCGAAGGCGACGCCGGACGGCCAGACTTGCGACTCAGAAGAGGCGCCAGACGAGCGACCGCAGGCGGTACCCGAGGGTCCCGTGCAGGTATCCGTTCCACCCGGACATTCCGCCCGCAAGCGTCGCCGCCTCGTAGCCTTCGTCCTCGAGGACCCGCGTCGCCCGCTTGGCCACGATCCCCATCTTGCAGACCACGACGATGTCCCGGTCCGCGGGCATCTCGCCGAGGCGGTCCCGGAACGTCGCCTCGGTCCCACTCCGGAGGTCGTCGTAGACCGGGACGTTGTGGCTGTCCTCGATCGCATCCTCGCTGTAATCGGCCTCTGGGCGGATGTCGAGGAGGAACGGGCGATCCCCCGCCGAGAGGCGCTTGTCGAGTTCCGCCGGTCGGAGGCCTGCCATCGGGGACGAGTACGGGAGCGACGAGACAAACCGCTGGCGGTCCCATCCTGGGGAGCCACCGTGGGTTCCGCCAGGGTCGACGCGGCAGCGGCCCCAATTCTCACTGGACCTCGACGGCGCAGTCCGTACAGCGCCCGCTCGCCCGGTCGTAGTGGGCGTCACAGACGAGACGCCCGCAGCGGGCGCACTGGTGGTCGGCGGGAGCGGACTCGCAGAGCTGACAGAGGGTTTCGAGACTCATCGCCGGGCCCGTCGGGGCGTTCTGCCAACGCGGCTCCGTTCGGTCGATCGGGCGATCGTGGCCACGTCCCTCGTCGCTGGCGTCGGCACCGGTCCCCGGGCCCGTGCGC
Source organism: Haloarculaceae archaeon (assembly GCA_036625635.1). Taxonomy (GTDB): domain Archaea; phylum Halobacteriota; class Halobacteria; order Halobacteriales; family Haloarculaceae; genus JAZKTI01. The sequence goes on along the minus strand of JAZKTI010000146.1, from coordinate 2,023 downwards.
CCATCACGACTCGGCCTCCAGGTAGGTCATCGCCTCCTCGTCCTGGACCTGATCGAACCGGTCGTAGAACTGCCCGACCCCCATGAAGCTCGTCGGCGTCTCCAGACACACCACCTCGTCGGCGTGCTCTTCCAGGTCTGCGACGGAATCGGGCGGGCCCACAGGCACGGCCAGGATCACGCGCTCGGGATCCTCGGCCTGGATCATCTCGAGGCAGGCCATCGCCGTGGAGCCCGTCGCCACGCCGTCGTCGACGAGGACGACCGTCTTCCCTCCGAGGTCCGGGGCCGGCCGGTCCCCACGGTAGCGCGCCGCCTTCTCCCTGGCGGCCTCGGCCATCCGCTCGCGCTCGTGCTGGAAGTACTCCTCGTCGCTGGCGGCGGCGCCGGTGGCTTCCTCGTTCCGCCAGACGCTCCCGTCGGTCGCGACGGCACCGATGGCGTATTCGGGGTTTCCCCTGGCCCCGATCTTCTTCGCGACGGCGATGTCGAGGGGTGCGTCGAGTGCGTCGGCGACGGCCCGCCCGAGGGGGAGCCCGCCCCGCGGGATCGCGAGCACGACGTCAGCGTCGACGCCGCGGTCCTGGAGTTGCGCTCCGAGCGCCTCGCCCGCAGCGGTCCTGTCCGCGAATCGGCGTGTCCCCGTCATTGTTGACTTGACGTTGGATGTTGCCTCGAAAGTAGCGCCCGGACGTTCCCACGCGACAGGAACGGTGGCACGTCTCACGTACCAGCAGGCCCTGCCTGGAGGTATGAGTGGGAGTGGCGAAACACTGGTCTCGATTCCGGTCGATGGCGTCGAACTGGAGGGAATGCTCGAGGTCCCGGCGGGGGCGCCGGGACTCGTGATCTTCGCCCACGGGAGCGGGTCGAGCCGGAAGAGTCCGCGGAACAACTACGTCGCCGAGGTGATTCGGGATGCGGGGCTGGGCACGCTGCTCTTCGACCTCCTCACCGAGGAAGAGGACCGCGACAGGGACAACCGGTTCGACATTCCCCTGCTGACGGATCGGTTGGTGGCGGTTACAGAGTGGGTGTGGGACCGTAAGGACACGGGCGACCTGCAGGTCGGGTACTTCGGGTCGAGCACCGGCGCGGCGTCGGCCCTCCGGGCGGCCGCGGGACTGCGGGGCGACATCGACGCCGTCGTCTCCCGCGGTGGCCGTGTCGACATGGCCTCGGAGGCGCTCGAGGAGGTTACTGCTCCGACGCTGTTCATCGTCGGGGGCGACGACACGCAGGTGCTCCAGCTCAACCGGGATGCGCTCGCAGAATTGACCTGCGAGAACGACCTCCACGTCGTCGAAGGGGCAGGACACCTCTTCGAGGGCGAGGGGGAACTCGAGGAGGTGGCCGACGTCGCGGCGGACTGGTTTGCGGATGCGTTGCGGTGAGGAGCAGTGCTCGGTCGAGGTGGGCGTGGGGACGCTGGGAGATCGATGAGTCGGGCCTGCTGGTGCCGGGGCGTTACTCGAGTGGTGGACTGATCCTCGAGTGCAACCGCAAACAGCCAGAACGCCCTCACCTCGCTCGCTGGAGTTGGTGTGACTGCGAGTGCAACTGCAGCCAGCCTGAAAGCCCTCACCTCGGTATCTTGAGTTGCTGTGACTGCAACCGCATCCGCAAACAACCCGAAAGCCCTCACCTCGCTCCTCGAACCCAGACAGGACCGAAACCGCAACCAGCCAGAAAGCCCTCACCTCGCTCGCGGTCGCTACGGCGGATATCCTCGCTCACTCCGTTCGCTCACCGGCTCGCTGGCGCTCGCCGGCTCGCCATCTCGAGACTCTCGCTTCGCTCGAGTCTCGCAGCGCTCGGATAGAGCCGCCGTAGCGACCGCGAGCGAGGTTCGCCCTTTCATTCCGCCAGGGGTGAAAGTTTGCGAGTAGCTGGATAGATTCCCGACGCCAAGAGGTGCTCGGACTCCGGATTCCTGGTGGAATGAAAGGGCGAGGCCTGCGTGGCGGCTTAGTACTTAAGATAATTTTTGGATATTAAGGAATCGCCGGATCCACTCGGCAGCA
>JAZKTI010000145.1:0-6804 GCA_036625635.1 Haloarculaceae archaeon | reverse complement strand
ACGCCCTCACCTCGCTCTCGAACGGAAACCTGACAGCTACCGCAGACAGCCAGAACGCCCTCACCTCGCTCTCGAACGGAAACCTGACAGCTACCGCAGACAGCCAGAAAGCCCTCACCTCGCTCGCGGTCGCTCTGCAGGATATCTCGCTCCCTCCGGTCGCTCGATAGTGCCTGCAGAGCGACTAAACAAAGCGCGAGCGAGGTTCGCCCTTTCAGTCCGCCAGGGGTGTAATCCTGCGAGTAGCTGGGTATATTCCGGAATCCCAGACGTGCTTGGAATACGGCTTCCTGGTGGAATGAAAGGGCGAGGCCCGGTGGCCGGCGCTTAGCGGGCCCTATCCGAGCGAAGCGAGGATATCCCGCTAAGCGCCGGCGAGCGGGCCGAGGGCTTTCTGGCTGGTTGCGGTCGCGGTCACGACTCATGAGAGCGAGCCGAAGGCTTTCTGGTCGGTTGCGGTGACACGTGAAGCAAAAACTCATGCAGGCGGGCCGAGGGCGTTCGGGGTGTCCGAAGTACCGCCGTTGACAACTCTCGCCTGCGGGGCGACTGGCTACAACTCCTCGACGTGGCGGACCTGACTCGCGATACCGCGCGTACTTGAGACCATCTCCGGCCCCGACATCCTCGCCCGTCCGACCCCGAAGGCACTCGGCCCGTCGATGACGACCTCGTCGCCGACCCGGATGTCGGCGCTGGCGTCGACGACCCCCGGCGCAAGGACGCTCCCGTGGGGGACGAAGTCGTCGATCTCGACCACCTTTGTCGGGGCGTCGCTTGCGACCCACCGGCGAGCACCCGCGAGGGTGAGCGCGAGGACGCCGTACTCGGCGACCAGGGTGGCGAGTTGTTCGCCGTCGCCGTCGAGGGCGCGGAGTTTTGGATACCGGCTCTCGGTCCGGAGGTCGTCGAAGAGAGCATCCCCGGCGCCAGCGCCGAACTGGTAGTCGGCGACGGCCCGGAGGGTGTTGTGTTCGCGCTCGCGCTTGGAGTACTGGAGTTCGCCCTCGAGGGCGTCGGCGAGGTTTCCGAGGGATTCGCTGGTGGTCGGGTGGTCGGGGACGGTGTAGGTGAACGGCAGGTCGCGCTCGAACTCCTCGTCGATGTCCAGGCGCTCCTCGACGCGTTCGACGATCTCCCGGTACCCGTCCGGAGGGACGTGAGCGATTACGCGGGGGTAGTCGTTTTCGCGGAGGTAGGCCTCGAGGACGTCCGCGACGAAGGCGATCTCGGTCTCGGACCACTCGCCAGTCACGACGCTGTCGTAGTGCTGGGCGGGGTAGGTGAGTTCGAGTTCCTGGGGCACGACGCCGATCGGTGAGGTCATCGAGACGGTGTGGGCCCGCCACTGGACGACGTCGTGGTACTGGCCGTGGCTCTGGGACTCGCTGTATGGCTTGCGCGCCGAGCAGGGGACTAGGAGGAGCGGTTCGGCAAAGCGGCAGCGGTAGCGCTCGGTGACGCGCTCGGCGAAGCGCTGGATCTCGACGCGGCGGAGGCTATCGGCGCTGGCGGCCTGCATCGTGGCCCGGCGGAGGACCGGGGTTCGCTCCTCGAGGTAGGTGTACTGCTGGTCGAGCCGGCGCATCGCGGCCGTACACCAGTTCTCGTGTCGCGCCTGGCCCTCCAGGTAGTCTCTGAGTGTCCCGCGACGAATCCGCTGGCGGACCGTCCTGAGAGCCGCGGCGAGGGCGCGTTCGTTGTGCTCGACGCAGTCCTCGCGGTCGAAGTCCGCGCGAGGTTGCTGGCAGGCCGGGCAGGCACAGGGGAGCTCCTCGAGGTCCTCGAGGAAGTGCATCCCCTCGACGGTGAGGTACTCACCGCGGGTCCCCGCGACCGCGGCGCGGTGGGTGTCGACGAGGTCGACGCCGGCGGAGACGAGCGTAGCGACGTTGGCGGGGGTGGCGACCCCGGAGAGGTACAGGGCCGTGTCGGCGGGAATCGCCTCGCGCGTCCGGATGATGCCGGCGACGAAGGCCCGAGCGTGGCCCACCAGTTCCTGGGCGTTCGAGAGGACGTAGGCGTCGGGGCGAGGAGCCGACGGGTCCTCGGGGTCGCGAGGAGCAGACGGGTCCTCGGCGTCCTCGCCGTCCTCGACCACGACCGCCCCCGCCGTCCGCGCCGCGGTATCCGGCGTGACGACGGCCGCGCTCGGATAGTCGACGGCGGCGTACTCGCTGGCAAAGGCCTCCCGGACCGCCGCTGGGGTCCCGCCGGGGAGGCCCCGGTGGGGCAGGACGGTGAGGTGGGCGTCGTCGCCCTCGGGGACCTCACGGGCGGTGTGCCACTCGCTGCCCGCGTCCGCGAGCACGTCGTCGACGAGGGCGGGGGTCTCGAGGGGGTCCGCGAGGCGGAGTTCGGCGAGGCGGGCGGCCCCGTCCCGCTCGTGGACCTCAAAGTACTCGGTCATCGTCCCGGCCTGAGAGTGGCCGGGCCGAGTATCTGTCGTTGCTGGCGTTCGCTCCGCAGGGATGGCAGGGATTCATCGCTGGGATCCCCGGAAAATGCGCGAGAGGGTCGCCGGAGATTACTCGAGGTCAGCCTGCTCGACACCGTTGGGGAGGTCGGCGAGCGCTGCCTCCGGCCAGCCGTCGTGGGCAACAGTGAGCGTGACGTCGGGATTCGCGTCGAAGAGACGGCAGACGCCTTCGACGGCGGCCGCGTAGGCCGCGACAGACAGTCGAACCGGCACCTCGGCGGTAAACGGGTACGCGTCGACGAGATCGACCGGAACCGGGCCGAACGGAGGACGGAGGAGCCAGCGGTCGTCGACGGATTCTTCGAGGTCCCCGGGGACCTCGCCAGTGGGAGCCAGGAGGAGCGACGTCCCCGCCTCGACATCGAAGCGCGCGAGGCGGTCGTGGTGCCGGCGAACCTCGGGCCGTCGACTGCTTTCGGCAGAGGTGTGAAAGAAGGTGTCCTTGGTGATCGGGTCGGTGACTTCGAGCTCGTCGGCATGGTCGAGAAGCACCCTGTAGCCGTCGAGCATCGCCGGGTGAGCGCGGGCCCGGGTCTCGACCAGTTCGAGAAGGTCGCCCTGTCGGATGGCCTGCTTGACCCGCCGGATCTCGCCGAAGGAGACGTGGAGGTTGTGCTCGGCCAGCAGGCGCTGGCGCTCGTCGGCCTCGGCGTCCATCGCCTGCAGGGCGGCGGGATCGTGTGCCGTACAGACGGGGCACTCGCAGGGGAAGTGCGCGAGGTCGGCGAGGTGTTCGGTCCCGCGGACGGTCAGGTACCGCCCGTCGCGTGCATAGAGGGCGTAGGCCGCGGAGTCGAAGAGGTCACACCCCATCGCGACCGCCAGGGCGAACATCATCGGGTGGCCCGCGCCGAAGAGGTGGACCGGCGCGCTCTCGGGGAGGCCGCGCTTGGTGGCGAGGACGACGTCGACGAGGTCAGCGAAGCGGTACTCGCCCATGAGCGGAACGACCGCCCCGACGGGGAAGACGTCGAGACCCGTGCTCGCGGCGTCCCTGGCGGCCCGCTCCCGGAGATCGGGGTATGTCGAACCCTGGATCGGTGCCGTCACGAGCATCTCGCTTTCTTCGGCCGCAGGCGTGCTCGCGGCGGTTTCGAGGCGGTCCTGGGTCGTCGCTAGATCGGCTTCAGCCGCTTCGCGGCTGACCTCCGGCGGCGTCGGAATGTCCACGGGCGTCCCGATGTCCGACCCGATCGCGTCCTGGAAGGCGAGGATCTCCTCGGTCGTGACAGAGATCTCGCCGTACTCCGCGAGCTGGAAGGAGCCCGAGTCCGTCATCACGACGCCGTCGAAGTCCAGGAGATCGTGGACGCCCTGCTCGAGGACGGGCTCGCGGAGGTCGTCGCTCCCGTGGAGGACGTAGCTGTTCGTGATCAGAATGTCGGCGCCGAGGTCTCCGACACGCGATGGTTCGAGGGTCTGGACATGGGGGTTGACGACGGGCAGAAGGGCAGGTGTTTCGACGGTGGTATTCGCACGGGGGACTTCGAGGGTGCCCAGGCGGCCACGGGTGTCGTAGCGGTCGACCTCGAAGATCCCGGTCATTGGTTTGCTGTGGGCGAGGGCCGGCGGTAAGGGTTGCGTTTGACCGGTTCGGGTGTGTCGGGTTGCGGGTGTGCTGGTGGGATAAACAGAGCGGCAGCCCTCGGCCCGCTCTTTACAACGACCGCGACCGCTACCTCCCAGAACGCCCTCGGCCCGCTCTCAGGAGTTCCATGGACCGCACCAGCAAACGGCCAGAAAGCCCTCGGCCCGCTCTCAGGAGTTCCATGGACCGCACCAGCAAACGGCCAGAAAGCCCTCGGCCCGCTCGCGGGTTCTGAGCGACATATCCTCGTTCGCTTCGCTCACTCGGATAGTGGCCGCTCAGGAACGCCGCGACCGAGCCTCGCCCTTTCATTCCACCAGGGATTCGCAATCTCGGTTGGCCTGAACGTCCGGAATGTGCCCAGCGACCCGATTTATCAACTCCTGGCGGACTGAAAGGGCGAACCTCGCTCGCGTTTACCTGGTTGCTGTGGCGGCCCTATCCGAGCGTAGCGAGGATATCCGCCACAGCAACCGCGAGCGAGGTGAGGGCTTTCTGGCTGTTTGCGGTTGCGGGAGCAGAACTAGTCACTCCGGAGAGCGAGGTGAGGGCGTTCATGCTGTTTGCGGTTGCTGTAGCAGTTCCAGTTCCATTTCTGGGAGCCCGCCGCACTGCTAAGAGCCTGCGGCGTCAGCCCAGGAAGTCCACGCTCGTCCGCTTCTCGGCGTACTCGTCCTCGAGGTGCGCACGGAAAGCCTCGACCTCGACGCCGCCGGCCTCCCGCTCCTGTCGGTCCCGCACCGAGACCGTCTCGGCCTCGACCTCGTCGTCGCCGACGATCAGCATGTAGGGCAGGCGGTCCTCGTGGGCCTCGGCGATCTTCCGGCCGATGGTCCAGTCGCGGGTCTCGACCTCGACGCGGAAGTCCCCGAGGGTCGCCGCAACCTCCTGGGCGTAGTCCTCCTGGCGCTCGGCGATGGGGAGAATCCGGACCTGTTCGGGAGCCAGCCAGAGCGGGAAGTTCCCCTTGAAGTGTTCGATGAGGACGCCCATGAACCGCTCGAAGGAGCCCAGCAGGGCGCGGTGGATCGTGACCGGGCGGTGGGGCTCGTTATCCTCGCCGGTGTAGGTCAGATCGAGGCGCTCGGGGATGTTGAAGTCGACCTGGACGGTCCCGATGGTCCACTCGCGACCCAGCGCGTCGCGGGCGTCGAGGCCGATCTTCGGGCCGTAGAAGGCGGCCTCACCCTCCTCGACGTCGTAGTCGAGGCCCTCGGCCTCCAGGGCCGCCCCCAGGGCCTCGGTGGCGTTGTCCCACTTCTCGTCGCTCCCGATGGCGTTGTCGCCCTTGGTCTCGAGCTTGTAGAGCACCTCGAGGTCGAAGGTGTCGTACATCTCCTCGATGACTCCGATGGTCCGCGTGAGTTCGGGCTCGAGCTGGTCCGGTCGGACGAAGGCGTGGCCGTCGTCCTGGGTGAGGCCCCGCACCCGGAGCATGCCCGAGAGTTCGCCGGACTGCTCGTTGCGATAGACCGTCCCGAACTCCGAGTACTTCAGCGGGAGGTCGCGGTAGGAGCGCCGGTCGTCGCCGTAGATGTAGGCGTGGTTCGCGCAGTTCATCGGCTTGAGCCCGTACTCGGTGTCGTCCTGGACCCAGGCGAACATCTCGCCCTCCTCCTTGAAGGCGTCGTAGTGGCCCGTGGGCTTCCAGAGTTCGGCCTTGTTGAGTTCCGGCGTCCAGACCTCCTCGTACCCGAGGTCGGCGTTCTGCTCGCGGACGTACTCCTCGAGTTCCCGCCGGATCGCCATCCCGTCGGGGTGGAAGTGCACGCAGCCCGGCGAATGATCGGGGACAGAGAAGAGGTCCATCTCCCGGCCGATCGTCCGGTGGTCCCGTTCCTCGGCCTCCCGGCGCCGCTCGAGGTAGTCCGCCAGGTCGCTCTCGGACTCGAAGGCCGTGCCGTAGACCCGGGTGAGCTGTTCGTTGGCTTCGTCGCCGCGCCAGTAGGCCGAGGAAATCTCCAGCAGGGCGACGGCGCCGATCTCGCCAGTGGAGTCGACGTGGGGGCCCTGGCAGAGGTCCCGCCAGTCGTCCTGCTCGTAGACGGAGACGGGATCCTCGCCCGCGGCCTCCGTCTCGAGGATGTCGCGCTTGTAGGGATTGTCGTCGTAGGCCCGGAGGGCCGTCTCCCGGTCGAGGGTGAGCCGCTGCATCTCGTAGTCGGCCTCGATGATCTCGGCCATTTCCGCCTCGATCTCTTCGAGGTCGTCCTCGTCCAGGTCGTCGTTCGCGACGTCGTAGTAGAAGCCCTCGTCGGTTGGCGGGCCGATGGCGAGTTTGGCCTCGGGGTAGAGGCGCTGGAGCGCCTGCGCGAAGACGTGCGCGGCGGTGTGGCGGAGACACCGGAGGTACTCGTCGGACTGGTCGGTGACGATCTCGAGGTCGGCGTCGGACTCGAGTGGCGTGGCCTTGTCGACGAGGTCGCCGTCGACGACGCCGGCGACGGTGTCCTCGCCGAGGCCGGGCCCGATCTCGTAGGCGACGTCCTCGACCGTCGCTCCGCGATCGACTTCGAGTTCGGAGCCGTCCGGGAGCGTTACGACTACCTGTGGGCTATCGTGCGTTGACATGGATCGTAGAAACGACAGTGTGGTTAGTGGGCGGAGTGCCCGCCTGTAAAGCAGTCACCTGCCGTCATCGTACCTCCGGGTATCCATGCGTGCTATATGAATCTGTTCCCTCGGTTGCACGCGCGGCCGTCCAGTGTTTGGTCGACGTCCGGACTGCGGCGTGACA
>JAZKTI010000144.1:0-6844 GCA_036625635.1 Haloarculaceae archaeon | reverse complement strand
GTTGTTGTTTATCTGTCTCTCTTGTCGAGGGATGTGAACTTAGCCGTAGTGAAATTCCGGGGTGAGAACTTTGCCGGGGAGAACTGCGCCGTCGAGAACTGCGCCGGGGAGAACTGCGCCGGGGAGAACTGCGCCGTCGAGAACTGCGCCGTCGAGAACTGCGCCGCCGAGAACTGCGCCGTCGAGAACTGCGCCGCCGAGATTCGAGCCACGTAAGTCCCACGGCTGGCATCGTAGCGATTGGGAGTCCGAACAGCCTGGACAGTCTTCCGGTCAACTGCTCGTGGCCCTCACTCGGTCGCCTCCTGGTACTCGCTAACCAGCGCCTGCATCATCGCCTTCGCGTCGCCGAAGAGCATGCTGGTATTGTCCCGGGTAAACAGCGGGTTCGGGATGCCGGCGAAGCCGGGACTCAGGCTGCGCTTGTTGACGATCACCTGCCCGGCGTCCCCGACCTCCAGGATTGGCATGCCCGCGATCGGACTGTCGGCGTCCTCGTTCGCGCTGGGATTGACCACGTCGTTCGCGCCGGTGACGAGGACGACGTCGGTCTGGGAGAAGGTCGGGTTGACCTCCTCGAGTTCACGCATCTTGTCGTAGGGCACGTCCGCCTCGGCCAGCAGGGCGTTCATGTGGCCCGGCATCCGGCCGGCCACGGGGTGGATGCCGAACTCCACGTCCACGCCGTGCTCGTCGAGCAGGTCGGCGAGTTCCGCGACGGCGTGCTGGGCCTGGGCCACGGCCATCCCGTAGCCCGGCACGATCACGACACGGCGGGCGGTCTCGAGGGACATCACGACCTCCTCCGGGGAGGTCTCCGTGATGTTGCCCTCGTAGATCTCCTCCATCTCCCCGCCGCCGGCCGCGCCGCCACCGAGGCCACCGAAGAGGACGTTTCTGAGCGACCGGTTCATCGAATCGCACATAATGATCGTCAGGATGATGCCGGAGGCCCCGACGAGCGTCCCCGCGATGATGAGGACGCTGTTGTCCAGGACGAATCCCGTCGTCGCGGCCGCGAGGCCGGAGTAGGAATTGAGCAGGGCGATGACCACCGGCATGTCCGCCCCGCCGATGGGAACGACCAGGAAGATCCCGAGCAGGGAGGCGGCCGCCACGAGGGCCCAGTAGGACGGGATCCACTCGGTGAGGGGTACCTGGCCGAACACTTCCGGCCGGAGGACGAGGAACAGGCCGGCGGCGATTGCCCCCACGAGGAAGACGACCTTGAGAACGTGGCCGGTCGTCGTCCCGACCGGCGAATCGCCGACCAGGCCGTGGAGTTTCCCGGCCGCGACGAGGCTGCCCCAGAAGGTCACGGCCCCGATCAGCCCCGCCACGGCGGCCGAGGCGGCCAGCCCAGCCCCGATCGACCCACCCGACCCGAGGACGTCGATCAACTCGGCACCGGCGACGAGTGCCGAGGCACCGCCACCGAAGCCGTTGAACAGGCCGACGAGCTGTGGCATCTCCGTGGTCTCGACGGACACCGCGAGCCAGGCCCCGATCGCGCCGCCCACGAGGAGCCCGGCACCGAGCGTCAGCGGCGAGAGGATGTCGAACCACAGCATCGTGACGGCCACCGCGAGGAACATCGCTGCCGAGGAGATCATGTTCCCGCGCGTGCCGGTGCGCGGGTGGGTCATATCCCGGAGGCCCTGGATGAACAGGATCCCCGCGACGAGGTAGGTCAACTGGAGTACCGACTGCGGGAGGCCACCCAAGATGCCCGCCATTCAGTCCCGCCTCCTGTTGAACTGTGAGAGCATGAAGTGGCTCACGAGGTACCCCCCGACGACGTTGATCGTCGCCATGACGACGGCCAGGAAGCCCAGGACCGTCGCCAGAGTCGTCGAGCCCGAGCCCGCGACCACGACAGACCCGAGCAGCGTGATGCCCGAGATGGCGTTCGCGCCGGACATGAGCGGGGTGTGGAGGTTGGTCGGAATCTTGGTGATTATTTCGTAGCCGACGAAGGCCGAGAGGACGAACAACGTCAGGTTCTCGACGAAGGTCATTGGGAGTCCTCCGCTTCCTGGTCGCCCGCGTGCTCGTCTGGGTCGTCGCCGTCAGATTCGGCTCCGGTCTCGTCGCCGTCCGATTCGGCTCCGGTCTCGTCGCGGTGGGGGTTCCGGACCTCGCCCTCGTGGGTCAGAAGCGTGGACTCGTGAATCTCGTTGTCGAGGTCGACGACCGGTTCTCCCTCGACGACCAACTCGTCGAGGAAGTTCGCGAGATTGTTGGCGAACTGCTGGCTCGCCGTCTTGCTGATCCGGGAGGGGAGGTCGGTCGGCCCCAGAATCGTCACGCCCTCGTGGACGACCCGCTCGTCGGCCTCGGTGGGTTCGCAGTTGCCGCCAGTTTCCGCGGAGAGGTCGACGACGACGGACCCGGGATCCATCTCCTCGATCATCTCCGTCGTCACGAGTTCCGGCGCGGGCGCGCCCGGGATGGCCGCCGAGGTGATCACGACGTCCGACTCGCCGACGACGCGGGTCAGCTGGCGGCGCTGTTCGGCGTAGAACTCCTCGTCCATCTCGCGAGCGTAGCCCTCCTCGTCGCCGGAGCCTTCGGTCTCGAGGTCGAGTTCGACGAAGTCCGCTCCGAGGCTCTCGACCTCCTCTTTCACCTCGAGTCTGATGTCGTATCCCCTGACCGAGGCCCCCATCCGCTCGGCCGTCGCGATGGCCTTGAGGCCGGCGACGCCGGCACCGATCACGAACACCTCCGCCGGTCGGATGGTCGCGGCCGCGGTCATCTCCATCGGGAACATCTTTGGGGCTTCTGTGGCAGCCAGCAGGCAGGCCTCGTAGCCGACCAGGCTCGCCATCGAGGAGAGCGCGTCCATGCTCTGGGCGCGGCTGATGCGCGGCATCAACTCGAGGGCGAAAGCGCTCACCCTTCGGTCCGCTACCCCCTCGAGTGTGGCATCTGCGATGTCGTAGGGGCCGAGCAATGCGACGACGAGCTGCCCCTCGCGATAGGGGTCGGTGTCGGCATCCGTGGCTCCGAGTGCGCGGACCTGGAGGACCACGTCCGCGCGCTCGAACACGGCCTCGCGGGACTCGAGCACCTCGCAGCCCACCGCCTCGTACGCCTCGTCGCTCCAGAACGCGCCCTCGCCAGCGCCGGCGGCGATATAGACCTCGTGACCCTCATCGACGAGTTCTTCGGCGACGGGGGGAATGAGCGCGACCCGGGTTTCCTCGGCGGCCGTCTCCGTCGGGACGCCGACGATCACGGGTGGCCTCGCACCGGGGATCGATTGCCGTCTGCGACTGTCCAGTATTGTTGGTCTCGAACCATCATAATCCGAGCTTCGTGCTCTGGCTGGTCGGTATGTGTGGCGAGAATAAGTAGGCAGGGATTCCACCGCTCGGTCCCTCCCGATCGGCGTCTCCGGGAGGCGGCGCCCAACGCTTAGACCGGGCCCCTTCCTATACGGATGCATGACAGCGATTGCATTCCTGTCCGTGGCACCGGTGATCGAGTCGAGCATGGCGTCCGAGGTTGCCGACGCGGTGGCGGCACTCGAGGACTACGACGTCAGCTACGAGACGACGCCGATGGGGACGATCGTCGAGGCCGACGAGGCTGGAGAGGTGTTTGCGGCCGCGCGGGCCGCCCACGAGGCGGTGGACGCCGACCGCGTCTCGACCGTTCTCAAACTGGACGACAAGCGAACCTCGCAGGCGCCGATGGAGGAGAAGGTCGCGGCTGTGGAGGCGGAACTCGGGCGGCCGGCCCGAAGCGAGTAGGACCGTCGGGCCGCCGGGCGAGTAAAGCCCGGTTCCGTGACCGACGTCCGTCCCCTCTCCTCGGATCGACGGGAAACGGTAAGGGCCATGGCAGCCCAGGTCGAGGTATGGAGAGTCTCAACCGGATGGCGATCGAACTCGTCGACGAGGCCATCGACTTCGCCGACGAGTTGACCGGCCACGTCCACCACCTCGAGGGGGACGCGGCGGTGCTCGATTTCGGGGTGGAGGTCCCCGGCAGCCTCGAAGCGGGCCTCCTGCTGGCCGAGATCACGACCGGCGGTCTCGCGACGGTGCGTTCGGGCATCCACGACGTCGCCGGGGCCCCGCTCACCCACGTGGACCTAGCGACCGACCACCCCGCGCTGGCCCTGCTATGTTCGGGCAAGGCCGGCTGGGAACTCGCCGTCGGGGACTTCGAGGGGCTGGGCTCGGGGCCGGCCCGCGCGCTCGTGGCCGAGGAGGACGTCTTCGGCCGCGTCGGGTATCGGGAGGACTTCGACATGGCGGTCCTCGCCGTCGAGACCGAGACCCTCCCCGACGAGGCCGTCGCGGGGGCCGTCGCCGAGCGCGCCGGCGTCCCCGAGAGCGCGGTCTTCCTGCCCGCCTACCGGAGCGCGAGCCTCACCGGGAGTGTGATGGGGGCTTCCCGGGCCGCGGAACTGGCGACCTTCCGGCTCTCGGAGCTGGGATACGACCCTGCGGACGTGCTCTCGGTCTCCGCTCGGGCGCCCGTCCCGCCGGTCCCCCGCGAGGAGGCCACGGCGATGGCCCGTGCCACCGACGCCGTCGCCTACGGGGGCGAGGTCCACCTCACGCTGGACGCGGATTTCGAGCGCATCGACGAGATCGTCTCGACGGCCGGCGTCGAGCACGGCGTCCCCTTCGTCGACGTGTTCGAGTCGGTCGACTGGGACTACGCCTCCCTCCCGGTCGACCTGTTCGCGCCGGCCCAGGTCACTGTGGACGTCGTCGCGGGCGACACCTACGTGCTCGGGGACACTCACGAGGAGATCCTGGCCGAGAGCTTCGGCCTCCACTGATGCGCTACAAAGTCGTTCCTCCGGTCCGGGACCTGGCCTTCCTCCGCGAGGTGGCGGGAGCGCTGCCGCTCGTGCCCGGCACCGTCGACGACTGCTGTGCGCGGATCGTGGACCGGACCGACGTGCCCGCCCGCGACGACGCCCGCGAGTGGCTGACCTTCTGTCAGGCGCTCGGGCTCGCGGCGGAGACCGACCGTGGTTTCCACCGTGTCCGCGAGGAACCCGACGAGGCGGCCATCGCTGACGCGTTCCGGGAACAGATTTTCGGCGCGCGGGAGGTGCTCGCTGCGGTGGAAGACGGCGAGGGCACCACGGCCGAGGCTGGCTTCCAGGCACTGCGGGACGAGATCCCGCAGTGGGAGCGCTCGCGGGGCGAGGACTGGGAGGCGACCTGGCGCGAGCGGATTGGCCGGTTGCTCGGGTGGGCCGTGGTGCTGGGGTTGCTCAAGCGTGAGGATGACGACTCCTGGCGACGGAGCGGGTGAGGGCTCGTCGACGCTGACGGGGGAGGGGTCGATACTTCCGGAAGTCGGCGCGAGGGAGTGCGAGGTCGCCGTCGACGGCGGCGATCTGCCGACCCCTACCCCGCCAGTCGATCGAGCACCGCCACACCGGTGCTCACGAACCACCACATCCACACGACGAAGACGACCCCACCGATCCCAAACCGGACCACCGGGGCTATGTCGACGACGAGCGCGACGACGAGGACCGCGAGCGCGACAGCGAAGACCGCTCCTCGCCGTCGCTCGCGCACACTGTCGACGACCGAGTGCGTCACTGTCTGCTCCGTCCCGGCGTTCCCGCTTTGCTCGAGGTCATCCCCTGATCGGGTCATGAGTCTGGACGGTGCTCGTGGTACGCACGGGGTCCCTGCTGTATACGGGCTGTGGATTCAGCATGGCGCTGTTCCCAGCACTTTTTGCTGATACGTATCCTTGCGACGCGACCCTCGATATCGAATCAGACTGTCGCCAGCCGGGGAGCCACGCCTATTAGGGGCGTTGTGCTACCGACCATCCCGAGTGGTCCGGCACGGGACGTGGACGCCGACCCAGAGGTCGTCGAGGTCGAAGTGCACAAGGGGGCCGATGTTGGAGCGGTGGACGTCCGTTTTCATCACGGTCGGCGGCCACAGCGAGACGTGCTCCGGGGGGTCGATCACGCAGCGGCGATGGCCTCGGCGAGTGCCTCGACGAGTGGGAGTGCGTACGGCCCGATCTGGAAGTAGACGAGGCCGGCCATGAGAATCAAGATCGTCACGGTAGCGCCAGCCAGGCCCAGGACAACGGCGCCGAGCCGGTCGAGGGCCGGTCGGCGGGTGGCGGCGACGAGGACGATGACTGCAAGTGTCTAAAAATCACGGCGGGGTGCCGTCGGGAGAACGACGACTGCCAGCGGGCCGAGCATGCACAGTCCTTCGGCGGCGTTGACCCAGGCGTAGAGCCCGACGGTCGCGTAGGCCGCCCAGCGGGAGGCCGTGGAGTGGGGCAGCCCGTTCCAGGTCGAATTGGTCTCGGCCGATCGGCTCCGGTGGATCTCAAAGAGCATCGCGAGGACGACCAGTCACGTGAAGACGGTGCGCTCCGGCAGCGACGGCCAGAATCCGACTTGCGATGACGAACGTGGACGGCGGGCGGAGAACTGAACTGCGCAGCCGAATGCTTATGCAAATGTGGACGGAGATGTCGACATATGTGTTGGAAAACGATCCGGGTCCGGGAGGACGTATACGAGCGACTGGAGGAGCAGAAACGCCCGGACGAGGGCTTCTCCGACCTGCTGGACCGGCTCACGGATCGCGACAGCCAGTTCGAAGGTGGGTTCGGCGCGCTGGCCGACGTGGAGTTCGAGGGAGGACTGGCCGAACTCGACGATGGACTCGAGGACGGGTTCGGCAGGCCTTGAAACTCCAGTAATCGAGTTGCCCGGTGGACTACGAGAAGGGGCGTGAGGCGGCACGGTAGTACTACCAGCGACACAACCACGCTGATTGTACCGCTTCGACGATTTCGATGTTCGAACTCGCGTTCGGGGTCGTCT
>JAZKTI010000143.1:0-6868 GCA_036625635.1 Haloarculaceae archaeon | reverse complement strand
GAGTGAGGCCCTCGGAATGGCGAGCGGGGACGCAACGCGACCCGCGAGCAGCGAGGGCCGAACGGAGTGAGGCCCTCGGAATGGCGAGCGGGGACGCAACGCGACCCGCGAGCAGCGAGCCCTCCGGACAATCCCAGTCCCCCGCAGTCACCCCTCCGCGGCTGCAGCACCATCCCGGGCCGAAAACTCGGGGAGGAAGATCGCAGCCGCGACCGCCACCACGGAGACCGCGGCCCCGACGACGAACACGACGGTCAGGCCGGCGAGCATGATGGCAGGGACGCCGTCGGGGAGGACGGCGCCACCGAGGAGGAGGCGCTGGAGGTCGCCGACCGTGTCGATCTCCGGCACGGTCGCGAGCCGGTCGCTCAGGACGAGGTTCATCGCGACGCCGAGAACGGACACGCCCATCGTCCCGCCGATGTTCCGAAAGAACTGCTGGGAGGAGGTCGCCAGACCCATCCGGTCGTCGCCGAGGTGATTCTGGATGGCGGTGAGCAGGGGCGGCGTCAGCGACCCCATGCCGACGCCCATCAGGAAGACGTTCGCAAGCAAAAGCGGCATGCGAGTCCCGACCGACCAGAAGGCCGCCGCGGCGGCGAAACTCAGGACCAGCAGGGTCGTGCCCGCTGTCGCGAGCTGGCGCTCGCCGACCCGGTTGAGGACGCGCCCGGAGAGCATCGACGTCCCGGACCACCCCAGTGAGATCGGGAAGACCGCGAGTGCGGCGCTCCCGGGACTGCCCTGGACCGTCTGGACGTACAGCGGGACGTAGGTCAGGGCCGCGAACAGCGCGAAGGCACTCAGGAATGCGGCGGCGTTCGAGGCGACGAAGACCCGGTCACGAAAGAGGCCCAGGGGCAGGAGGGGGTCCCGGGCCCGGCGTTCGACCAGCCAGAAGACCGGGAGGCCCACCACGCCGGCGGTCACGAGGACCGGCGCGAGGCCGTGTCCGGCCTCGAGCAACTGGAGACCGACCAGCAGCGTCCCAACGGCCGCGACGAGGACGCTCGCACCGCGGAGGTCCACCCCTACGTCGGCGTCCCCCACGGTTTCGGGGAGCGCCACACGCACGAGGAGGACCGCGACGAGTCCGACCGGGACCGAGAGGAAGAAGACCCAGCGCCACCCCAGCGTCGCGACAATGGCCCACCCGAGGACGGGGCCGAGGACCGAGGCGATGCCCCAGACCGAGGAGCCGAGGCCGATGGCCCACCCGCGCTTCTCCGGCGGGTGGATCGCGCCGAGGATTGTGTAGGGAATAGCGAACATCGCGCCGGCACCCACGCCCTGGAGGGCCCGGAAGGCGACGAGTTGGAGCATGGACACGGACAGGCCAGCCAGAACGCTCCCCGCGACGAAGGCCCCGACGCCAATGTAGAAGAGACGGTTGCGACCGTAGATGTCCGCGAGCCGGCCGTACAGCGGCATCGAGACCGCCGCAAAGAGCATGTAGGCTGCGAAGGCCCAGGCGTAGTACTCGAGCCCTCCCAGCGAGCCCACGACCGTCGGCATCGCCGTCGAGACGATTGTGCCGTCGACCGCCGCCAGGAAGATCCCGAGTAACACGCCCAGCGTGCCGAGGCGACGATCCCGCATGGAGGCGGTTCCGACCGGGGGGACGAAAAGGGTGCTCGTTCCGGGCCGTGGAGGGGTGTTCCGTGCGTTCCGGTCGTGGGGTGCTGATCCGTGAGTTTCCGGGCTGTGGAGGTCCGGTCCGTGGCCGGCTTCCAGATCGGTTGCCAACCCCGACGCTCCGTGAGGGAATCGGGCTCCCGCGCCGAGCGATGAAGCCCTCGGCGGGTGCGGGCCTCACTCCAGCAACGCGACGGCTTCCTCGACGTCGAGGACGCCGCTGTCCAGCGCCCCGAGTACCTCTCGCAGGTCGGTGGTGTCGCCGCGGTCCTCCCCCCGGGCGATCAGGTCTTCGATGGTTTCGGCGCTCCCGTCGTCGATACGTTCCTTCTTGACCCGGTAGTTGCCGCCGTCGGTCTGGTGGACATCGTCGGGGTGAAAGAAGGACCAGTCCTCGCGGTCGAACCGGACGGCGATCCGTGGGATCGCGCCGAAGTTCTTCGCGAACACCTGCACCAGCGCGTAGACCTCTTCGTTGTCGAGGTAGATCGGGTCTCCCCCGGAGGACTTGGCCTCGATGGCGTAGAAGACGTCGCCGTTGCCCGCAAGGACGTCCGGGAGTTCCCGGCTCGTGGCCGCCCCCGAGGCGGGGGCCCGCATCACGGCAAAGCCAGCCTCGTCGAGGGCATTGACGAGTTGGCGCTCCCGCCGGTCGCCCTTCTCGTTGCTCCGCATCGGATTGACCTGCGGGCGCGGTCGGGATAAACCGGCGGCAGCGACCGAAAGTGAAACCGGCGAGCCCGGCCGCAATTCGCGATGCCTACGTCCCGCCGTCCCACACTGCGACGAACCGGAGCCGGCGGTAGTCAGCGACCCACTCCTCGGCCGATTCGAGGTAAGACTCGGGGCGGAGGCGGTCCTCGACGGCCGTGATGATCTCCTCGCGCGACTCCTCGTCCTCCACGGAGGCGAAGAGCCCGTCACCGAACTGGTTCAGCCAGATCCGAAGGCCGTCCTCGCCATCGAGGGCCGTCGGGCGATCGAACAGGCGGGTCAGCCGGACCTCGAAGCCGTGGCGCTCGAGGCGGACAGCGTGTTCGGCGACGGTCGGGAAGTGCCAGGGGTTCTCGACGACCTCACCCCGGGCCCGGGCCTCCGCGCGGACGGCGTGGAGCATCGTGCCCACGGTACCAGTGATCGCCATCTCGGCGACGAAACGGCCGCCTGGCCGCAAGGCCTCGGCGATCTGGTCCACGATGCCGTCCTGGTCGTTGATCCAGTGGAGGACGGAGTTCGACAGGACCGCATCGGCGGACTCGGCGAGCGAGAAGTCGGTCGCGTCGACGTGGTGGAACTGGAGGTCCGGATGATTCTCGCGGGCGCGCTCGACCAGGCCACCGTCGGCGTCCACGCCGACGACGCTCGCGCCGCGGTGGGCGATCGCGGCCGTCAGCGTGCCGGTCCCACAGCCGAAGTCGAGGACCCGCTCCTCGGGGGCGGGATCGAGGAGGTCGACGAGGTCACGGCCGTAGGCGCCGACGAAACTCCGCTCTGAATCGCCGGCTTCCGAGTCGAACTCGTTCCCGAGTTCACGGGCCATGGATCCGATATGGCAACCCCACTCCTAAAACTTCGCCGACCCTCAGTGAGTGACACGGGCGACGGGTCTGACCTCGACGAGCATGTCGGGATCGAGGAGCCGTTCGAGCTTGACCATCGAGGTCGCCGGCCGAACCTCGCCGAAGACGTCCCCGTGAGCCCGGCCGATTGCCTCCCACTGTTCGATGTCCGTGACGAACCGGCGCGTGCGGACCACGTCCCCCGCGTGACCTCGAGGGCCCCGAGGGCGTCCCCGACGTTCGCGAGGGTCTGGTGAATCTGGGCGGCGGGATCGACGACGCCGTCGACTGCCGTCGACGTCGGTTGCGGTCGTGGTCGAGACGTGCCCCTCGTCGCCGGTCCTGAGCTCGCGAGGGTACCCCACGACGTCCTCCCACTCGGTTGCCGAAGAGACCTCGGGTGTATGCGGTGGCTGGCACCAGCGGAGGTATCGCTGTTGGGACCCGGTGTCATCGCGGTCCAGGTTGGGTGCTTGTGGGGCAACCGATAGGTTTCGGGCGAGAGTGGGACACGGCTCGTATGGCTCGACGAATCCGATGGCGCCGTCGCCCGACAAGTACTGCTGGCCGCAGGACTAACGGAATCACATCCTTGGCGGTAATACCGATGGAATATGAATCTGACTCGCCGATCGGCATGACGGATAGGGCCGGACCCGGACGTATCCGGATTGGCCGATCGGTCGACTCCTCATCCACCGAACGGACAGAAATGCCCATCCATCGGGATCGCGATATACACTTCAGTACGGACGGGTGCACGGGGCGGGGCCAGATATCCGTCGAGATGGAACGCTTCTCAGAGACGACTCCGCTCACGAGGCGACGATGGGACACGAATGGCACCGCGGTCGGACTGGAGAAGTGGCATCCGTAGACTTCGAAGGAATCGAATCGATCTGGCCAACCGTCTGGGGGGAGGGTCCCGAACTACCGTTCGACGTCGAGCAGGTGAAATGAGCCGATGAAACGACCGCTGACGGTGACAGTCGGATCTGACAGCGAATTCGCCGAAGACGTCGAGCAGGGCATCCGGAAACTGAAAGCAGGCGAGGAGGTGGACCCCGGTCACACCGTCTCCGTTGCCTTCCCAGGAACACCTCATGGAGACCTTTTCACCGACGCGACTCGCACTCCTCCGGCCGGTGGCCGAGGAGGAACCCGCGAGCATTCACGAGACCGCCCCTCTGGTCGACCGCGACGTCAAGAATGTTCACGAGGACCTGACCCTCCTTGAGCCACTGGACGTCGTCCGGTGCGAGGCGGAGCGACGGGCTCGGCGGCCGGTGTTCCCGTTCGACCATCTGGTAATCTCGGTCGAGTTCGACCGCGGGTCGGCGGAGGCGGCAGAATCTCCGGCGACGCCCTGATTCGAATCGGTGGGCTGGAGGGGCACCCGGGCGTCACGCGACCGTCGCCCTCACCAGCAGGTACTCCTGCTGGATCGCATTCCCGCCCTGGGGAAGAGCCGAGCGAGGACCCCGGCCTCGACGGCGTCGGGGGCCGGGAGCCTCGCACCCGGTCCGGCCGGTCAGGTCCCGTGCTGCCAGGAATCCATGTATTCGGCCTGCTCGTCAGTGAGACTGTCGATTCCGATCCCCTCGGCCTCGAGTTTGATCTCGCAGACCTCGCGATCCAGCCGGTCGGGGACGTCGTGGACTGCGGCCTCGTAGGCCTCGGACTGCTCGACTAGCTCCCGGACGCAAGCGGCCTGGATGCCGAAGCTCTGGTCCATGACCTCGACGGGGTGGCCCAGCGCGACCGGTGTTGCGAGGTTGACCAGCCGGCCCTCCGCGAGGAGGTTCAGCCGGCGGCCGTCGGCCATCTCGTAAGCACGGATGCCCTCGCGGGCCTCGGAGGTTTCGACGGCCCGGTCCGCGAGGGCCTCGATGTTGATCTCGACGTCGAAGTGGCCGGCGTTGGCCAGGACGGTCCCGTCGCGCATGACGTCGAAGTGCTCGCCGACGATCACGTCGCGGTTGCCCGTGGTCGTGACGAAGACGTCGCCCACGGCCGCGGCGTCGGCCATCGGCATGACGTCGTAGCCCTCCATGTGGGCCTCCAGGGCCCGACGGGGATCGACCTCGGTAACGACGACCTCGGCGTTCTGCCCGCTCGCCTTTCGGGCAACGCCCTTTCCGCAGTAACCGAAGCCGGCGACGACGACGGTCGTCCCCGCCCAGGCCAGATTCGTGGTCATCGCGATGGAGGCGAGCGCGGACTCGCCGGTGCCGTGAATGTTGTCGAAGAGGCGCTTCATCGGCGTGTCGTTGACCGCGACCATGGGATACTCCAGGGCGTCGTCTTCGGCCATGGCCCGGAGGCGATGGACGCCGGTCGTGGTCTCCTCACAGCCCCCGTGGATCAGGTCGATCAGACCGGGGTACTCCTCGTGAACGAGGAAGACGAGGTCGCCCCCGTCGTCGACGGTGATGGTCGGTTCGTGGTCGAGGACCGCTTGCATCGCATCGTAGTAGGCATCGTCGTCGACCCCGCGTTCCGCATAGGAGGTTAGACCGTCGACGGCGTCGAGCGCAGCGGAGACGTCGTTATGGGTCGAGAGCGGGTTACACCCGGTGATCGCGACCTCGGCCCCGCCGGCCGCGAGAACCTCGGCGAGGACCGCAGTCTTTGCCTCCACGTGCATCGCCATCCCGACGGTCTCGCCCGCGAGGGGCCGATCGGCCTCGAATGCCTCGCGGATTGCGGCCATGATGGGCATGTGCTGGCGGGCCCAGGCTACCTTCCGTTCGCCGGCCTCGCGAGCGGCAGTCGCGTCGTCGAGTCGTTCGGAAATCCGGGCGGTCATGGCGGGGGAGACGAGACAAACCCACAAAACCCCACCGGACCATCGCCTGGAGGAGCTATCCGACTACTGGCCAGGGGGACCGCCACCGTCGTTCCCGCCAGGACCTGCATCCTCGGGCGGGCCTGCGTCATCGGGCGGCCCTGCATCCTCGGGCGGGCCTGCGCCATCGGGCGGCCCTGCATCCTCGGGCGGGCCTCTGCTTTCGTTATCCGGAGGGCCGCGAGTCTCGTTGCCTGGGGGCCCGCGGGTCTCGTTCTCCGGTGGCCCCTGTGAACTGGTCCCGGGCGGCCCACGGCTCGCGTTCGGTCCGAATAGCGGGTCGTCACCGACCGACCAGTTCCAATCGACGCCGTTACCTGGGTTGTTCGAGACGGCGAAGGAGGCGACGAGCGGCCCCAAGATCTCGGTTTCGTTGTCCGACTTGACTTCCTCGATGAACTGCGTCAGGTTGAACGCGAACGCCGCGCCCTCGGAGACGTTGCCGTCGATCTCCTCGCTCTCGTCGTCGCACCGGTCGTCGCTGACCGTCGCGACGTCACCGACGGTCTCGTTGTCCGCGATCGTGGTGTTAGCGGCGATCGACTCGTTATCGCCAACTGTGACGTTGTCACCGATCGTGACGTTGTCACCGACCGTCACGTTGTCGCCGAGGGTCACGTTCTCGCCCAGCGTCACGTTCTCGCCCAGCGTCACGTTCTCCCCGGAACACACCTCAGCGTACAGGTCGTCGCTATCCCCGTCGTCATCCTCGTCCGCCTCCCCGTCTTGGTCTTCCCCGTCGGCTTCGTCGTCGACAACGTCGGACGTCCCCTCGACGTCGAGGACGTGGTCCTCGGAATGATCAGCCGGCTCATCAGATGCCGCC
>JAZKTI010000142.1:0-6912 GCA_036625635.1 Haloarculaceae archaeon | reverse complement strand
TCGGTCGGCGACGTGGGGTGATCGGTCTTCGGCGGCTCCCTCGTGACCGGGGGCTGTGGCTCGCCGATTCCGTGGCGTCACCACACCCGGCTCACGGGCCGGTCGCTTATAGTGTCGGCCGGGGTAGACCCGGTATGCGCGTTTCCCTGGTGACGGTGGGGGACGAACTCCTCGCCGGGGACACCGTCAATACGAACGCTGCCTGGCTGGGCCGTCGGCTCGCCAAATGTGGCGTCTCCGTCGAGCGGGTGACGGTCATCCCCGACCGGATCCCCGACATCGCCGGCGAGGTCGACGACCAGCGCGCGAACTTCGACGCCGTGATCGTGACCGGCGGACTGGGCCCGACCCACGACGACCGGACGATGGAGGCGGTCGCGGCTGCCTTTGGGAGCGAACTCGCCGAGAACGAGCGGGTCTACGACTGGCTGGAGACGGCCGGCTACGCGGCCGACGATCTCGCCCCGGGGACCGCGGCCCTCCCTGATGGTGCCGAGCCGCTACGGAATCCCGAGGGGGTAGCCCCGGGGTGTGTCATCGGGAACGTGTACGTGCTCCCCGGCGTCCCAGATGAAATGCAGGCCATGTTCGATGAGGTGGCCGAGGATTTCAGCGGCCAACCGCAGTACGTCCGGACCGTCACCGTCGACGAACCCGAGAGCGCCCTCGTCGAGGACCTCGTGGAGCTCGAGGAGCGGTTCGGTGTCACCGTGGGGAGCTATCCCGGGGACGAGGTCGAGGTGAAGATTTCCGGGCCGGCCGAAGCCGCCGTGGCGGCAGCCGAGGACTGGCTCCGGCAGCGCGTCGGGGCCCGGTAGTGGCGAGTCGGCCGGGGTGGGGCGATGGGCCTGCGGTCGACGAGCCCGCCAGGCCCCGCATTGGCGCTATCGGTAGAGGCCCTTGAGCCAGAGGGCCGTCGCCAGAATACCGCCGCCCCCGACGACGATGCCCGCCGCGTTGATGAGCCCAGCATCGACCGCTGCCTCGGCGAGTGGCGTTATCATGCATAGCCCTGGCGCTGGCAGCCACATAAACCGGTCGTTCCGAGTCCCTTTTCCCGCGGTCGGGCGTAGCGCGACCAATGCGGACCATCGGCGTCGTCGTCAACCCCATCGCGGGAATGGGTGGCCGCGTGGGGCTGAAGGGAACGGACGGGAAGGCGACCGAAGCCGCCGAGCAGGGTGCCGTCCCGCGGGCGCCCGACCGGGCCGTCGAGGCGCTCCGGGCCCTGGTGAACGCCGACCAGGACGTCGAACTTCTGGCTGCGGGTGGCGTCATGGGGGCCGACGAGGCCCGCGAAGCGGGCATCGACCCCGAGGTCGTCACGGACCCGCCGGGTGCGGTTGCCGTCGATTCGACAGACCCGGAGGCGCTCGCGGAGGCGACGAGCGCGGCCGACACCGAGGCAGCCGTCGAGGCGTTCCTCGATCGCGACGTGGACCTGGTGCTATTCGTCGGCGGGGACGGCACGGCCGTCGATGTCGTCGAGACTCTCGACGCCAGGGACGCCGACACACCGATCCTGGGCGTCCCCGCGGGTGTCAAGGTGTACTCTGCGGTGTTCGCGGTCGATCCCCGCGCGGCGGGGCACGTGGCGGCGTCGTTCGACCGGACGGAGACCGCCGAGGTCAACGACATCGACGAGGACTCCTACCGCGAGGGCGAGGTCCGGAGCGAACTCCGCGGGATGGCGGCCGTCCCGGTCGCCGAACAGCGCCAGGCCGGCAAACAGCTCGCTGGCGGGAGTGTCGCGGGGCTGGCCGAGGGCCTGGCGGCCCAGGCGCGGACCTCGGCGGGTGTCACCTTCGTCTTCGGCCCGGGCAGTACGGTCGGGGCGATAGAGGAGGCCCTGGACGTCGATCCCTCTCCCCTCGGGGTGGACGTCTGGCGGGGCGGCGAGGTCCTCGTCCGCGACGGCGGGGAGGCCGAGATCCTCGACGCGCTGGGGGCCGAAAACGTGATCGTCGTCTCGCCCATCGGCGGCCAGGGCTTCCTCCTCGGGCGAGGGAACCAGCAACTATCGCCGGCGGTCGTCAGACAGTGCGACCTCGAGGTCGTCGCCTCCCGGAAGAAACTCCGGGAGATTGGCGTGTTGCGCGTCGATACTGGCGATCCCGACCTCGACGAGGAACTCCGCGGGTGGCAGAAGGTCCGGGTCGGGCGCCACGAGCGACGGCTCGTGGAGGTCGTCTGACCTTCCCGGGGGTGTGCTGACTGCGCGGAGCCGCTGGAAGCGATCGCACGGGAGCGCTCCGGTGACCTGTACCGTCGGACGGACAGACGGACGTGGACCCACGATCTGTACGGACGACCCTGTCCGGACGGACGTTGACCCACGATCTGTACTGACGACCCTGTCCGGACGGACGTGGACCGACGATCTGTACTGACGACCCTGTCCGGACGGACGTGGACCGAGAGTAGACCGACGGACCGTACGGGTGGACCTGCCCGACGGCTCCACGCTGGAACACCTAATATATTCTGTCGTCGGCTGGGGTGACTACGGTAGACCATTTAGGTTCATCTGATAAGGTTAAGGTACTTGGAGCGCCTCCGACATGTATGGAGACGCGAAAAGTCCAGCGGCTGGGCCCGTCGACGCTTGCCATGACGCTGCCAGCGGAGTGGGCCAAGGCCCACGACGTCGAGAAAGGGGACGAGGTCTCGCTCCGGATGGGGGGCAAGGGGACCCTCACCGTGCTTCCCGAATCGGTCCACGACGAGGAGACCGAGGCAGTCATCCACGCCTCGAACCTGGACGCAGACGCCGTCGAGCGGGCAATCGTCGCCCAGTACGTCCTCGGTCGGCGCATCATCCACGTCGAGTCCGAAGCCGACGAGACCCTCGAGAGCGCCCACATCAACGCCGTCTACAACGCCGAGACCCAGCTCATGGGGCTGGGCGTCATCGAGGAGACGCCGGAGAGCATCGCGATCCGCTGTTCGGTCGATGCCGAGGACTTCACGCTCGACAATCTCCTCGAGCGGCTCGAATCGACGGGCTCGACGATGCGCAACGAGGCCGTCAAGGCCCTCGCTCACGACAACCCCGACCTCGCTCAGCGGGCGCTCAACCGCGAACGCCAGGCGAACAAGATCTTCGTCCTGCTCCTGCGGCTCATCTTCACGGCCTATCAGAACCCGAACCTCGCCCGGGCCGTCGGTCTCGAGGACGGCTTCCCGCTCATCGGCTACCGGTCGATCGCGAAGAATCTCGAACTGACCGCCGACAACGCCGAGGACATCGCCGAGATCGCCCTCGAGGTCGACACCGAGGCCCTCGAGATGGAGTCGGGCATCCTCCGCCGGGTTCGAGAGTTTACCGACGAGGTCAACGAGATCACGGAACTCGCCGTCGAAGCAGCCGTCGAGCGCGACTACGACACGGCGATCGAGGTGCGCGAACGGTTCGGGGCCATCGGCGACCGGGAGCGGGAGATCCTCGCCGACCTCCCCGAGATGTCCAACGAACACCTCCTCCATGTCCGGGAGGTCCTCGTCAGTCTCCAGCAGACCGCGCAGTACGCCGTCCGGAACGCGGAGATCGCGACCAACCTGGCGCTGAACGAGGAGTCCGACCACATCTCTATCGACTGAGCGGCATCCGATCGATCAAGGGTGGGCCGGGCGGACATGGGCCGACCCCTGAGTTAGGTCCCGTACGGATCGCACAGAGAACACGCTCACAGTCGCTCGCTCGGGACGAATGAATTAAGTGCGGCTCGGCGGAACCCTCGTTTATGACAACAACTGCCGCAGCGTCGGACATGGGAATCGGTCTCGGGCTCGCCCTGACCCTCGTCGCCGTGGTCGCAGCCATCGTGGTTGGCGGTGCGGGATTCGCCGGAACACTCGAAGCGGGCGACGGCGGCGGCTTGCAGGTGATCGCCGGCCTCGCAGTAGCTGTCTCGCTCGTCGCCGGTTCAGTCGCCATCGTCGCCATGCACGCCTTCGCCGAGTGAGTGGTCGGGGTGCCCTGGAGACAAACCGTTAAGAGTTCCCAACCGTAAGACAGAGGTGATGACCGATCTGAGCCAGGAGGACCGTCGCATTCTGCAGTACCTCCGGGATAGCGTCGCCAGAGGCGAGAGTTACTTCCGCTCGAAGAACATCGCGGAACAACTCGGGCTCTCCGCGAAGCAGGTCGGCGCCAGGCTTCCGAAACTCGCCGAGGAGAGCGAGGACGTCGACATCGAGAAGTGGGGCCGCGCACGATCGACGACCTGGCGGGTCACCCGGAGCTGAGCCGGACGAGTCCCTGGATGACGGTCAGGATCGAGCGGGTCGTCGACGTTCCCGCCCCGCCGGAAGAGGTCTGGTCGTTTATCGCCGATCCCGCCTGTCGGGCAGATGCCATCAGCGTCGTTCGGGACTTCGAGGTCCGCGACGACGGAGCGGCGACCTGGCACCTCTCGCTCCCGATCCCGGTCCTGGACCGGACGGTCGCCGTCGAAACCGAGGACACGGTCCGCGACCCTCCCGAGCGCGTGGAATTCGAGGGACGCTCGCGGGTCATGCGGGTCCTCGGCGAGCACAACCTGGAGGAAATCGAGGGCGGCACGCGCCTCACCAACCGGTTCGTGGTCGACGGCCGGCTCCCGGGCGTCGAGCGCTACTTCCGGGCCCACATGGACGAGGAACTCCAGAATCTCGAGGACGCCATCGCGGACGCCCTCGGGGTGTCGCTGTGAACCTCGCCCTCGCACAGCTCGCCGTCGAGGCCGACGCTGTCGGCCGGAACCGCGACCGGGCGATCGAAGCCGTCGCGGCGGCGGCAGCCGACGGGGCGGACCTCGTTGCGCTCCCCGAACTGTTCACCGTCGGGTACTTCGCCTTCGACAGCTACGCCCGCTCCGCCGAATCCATCGAGGGGCCCACGCTTTCCGCCCTGGCGGAGGCGGCGGTCAGCCACGACGTCGCCGTCCTCGCCGGGAGCGTCGTCGAGGACCTCGCGGCGAGTGCCGACGCGGGACTCCAGGTCCCGGTCCCGGACGGGTACGCAAACACAGCCGCGTTCTTCGGGCCGGACGGCACCCGCCGGGCCGTCTATCGCAAGCAGCACCTCTTTGGCTACGATTCTGCGGAATCGGACATCCTGACGCCCGGGGAGGCGCTCCCGACCGTCGACTTCGCGGGCTTCACCGTCGGCATAGCGACGTGCTACGACCTCCGGTTTCCCAGGCTCTCCCGCGAACTCGTCGACGCCGGCGTCACGCTGTTGCTCGTCCCGAGTGCCTGGCCCTATCCCCGCGTCGAACACTGGCGGCTCTTCACCCGTGCCCGCGCCGTGGAGAACCTCTGTTACCTCGGGGCGGTCAACGGGGTCGGTGAGTTCGCCGACGCCACCCTCCTCGGCCGGTCGACGATCTACGATCCCTGGGGCACGATCCGCTCGAGCGCCGGCGACGAACCGACGACAATCACGGCGACGCTGAATCCCGACCGGGTCGAGGGGATCCGTCGGGAATTTCCGGCCCTCGCCGACAGACGGTAGCCCCGCTCTGGCCGGTCTTTCCAGGTTTCATCGCGGCGCGAGCCAGCTGATCCGAGAACCTTTTACGTCCTCGGTAACCACCAGCGAGTGCCGGCAAGGCGCTTTTCACGTCGACGCCGGCGACTACACGGCCGCGGCCCACCGGCGATTCCCGGACGGCCGTCCCGGGTCCACCGTGGCGTACCCGGCGGCGCCACCCGGGCCACAGGGACGGCTTCCACCGCCTCCCCACCGCGTTCCCACCGGCTCTCATCGCCTCCCCACCGCGTTCCCACCGGCTCCCATCGCCTCCCCACCGCCTCGGGCCAAGCCCCTTTACGGACCACGTTCAGAGAGGACTATGATCAGGGCCTACCGGGAATCCGACGCCGCGGAACTCTGGGAACTGAAGCGGCGGTTCGAACTCGATCTCGGGGCGGGAACGGAGGACGACGGGACAGGTGGGACGGACAAGGCCACGGCGTACCGGGAGAAACTCGACGATGACTACCGGGAGAGCTACCTCGCCTGGGTCAGCCGGTGTCAGGCCGAGGAGGGCCGCTCGGTTCAGCTCGCGGAACGCGATGCTGACCTCGTCGGGTACGTCTTCGTCCTCCCCGAGACGCTGGCCCACGTTTGGGACGCCGCCGTCCTGAACGAGCTGTACGTCGACCCGGACTATCGCGGCGGCGACATCGTCGATGACCTCGTGGCGGAAGCGCTGACGGTGGCCCGTGCCCAGGACCTGCCCATGGACCGGATCGTCCTCGACGTCGACCGGGAGAACGACCGGGCGCGGGCCGTCTACGACCGCTGGGGGTTCGAGCACTGGGGCGAAATGGTGGCGCGGGACCTGTGAGCGGCGGCGGTCCGACGGTTCGCGAGTCGATCGGGACTCGGATGGTCACCGGGAGTCGATCGTCCCCAGCCAGCCATTGCCGGCGGAAGCCAATAGGTGCCGGAAATCGACCGGCGCCCGACCTCACTCGTCGCTCGTCTTGATATCCGCCGAGAGGCCCTGTGCCATCTCGATGTCACGCGAGTTGTTCAATGTCCAGGCGGTGCGCTCGGTGACGGCCTCGATGACCTCGCGGGCGGAGGGCGCGCCCTTGCCGGACTTCTTGATCCCGCCGAAGGGGAGCTGGACCTCCGCGCCGATGCAAGGCAGGTTCCCGTAGGCGAGGCCGACCTCGGCGCGGTCGCGATAGTGGTTGATCTCGCGGTAGTCGTCGGAGACGATGGCCCCCGCCAGGCCGTAGGCGACGTCGTTGTGGATCTCCATGGCACGGTCCATCCCGCCCGAGTACTCGATGAGGGCGACGTGGGGACCGAAGACCTCCTCGTGGATGCACCGCAGGTCGGGGTCGTAGTCGATCTCGTAGACGACGGGCCCGACCCAGTAGCCGTTCGCGTAGCTGCCCCTCCGCTCCTCGCCG
>JAZKTI010000141.1:0-6919 GCA_036625635.1 Haloarculaceae archaeon | reverse complement strand
GAACGAAGTGAGAGCCTCGGTCTGGCCGAGCGGTGGAACCGCGAGGCAGTGAGTCACTCGGTGCGTGGAACGAACCGGCCGACAGGGATAGTCTCGAAGCGAGCCGGTGAGCGCAGCGAACCGGTGAGCAGCGAGGATATCCCGCTCAGAGCGCACAAGCGGACCGAGGGCTCTCGGGCTGTTTGCGCTCCCAACAGACCCAACAGCTCCTGCTCGCGGATCGAGGGCTTTCGAGGCAGATCACATTCCAGGGCCTCTCCCACCGGCATCCCACAGTCCAACCGAGACCGGACGGCGGCGGATTCAGAAAGGCAAGCGGCGCCGAATCTCCTCGAAGAACCCGGATTCCTCGGGGCCCTCCTCGGGGCCCAGGACCCGCTCGTCGGGCAGGATCACCGTCCGCTGACCCTCTTCGGTGACCTCGATCAGGTCGTCCTCCTTGAGTTCCGCGAGGGCCGACTCGAGTGTGTCGATGTCAACGTCCACCCGGGAGCGAAGCTCGAACACCGTCATCCCGTCGTCCTGCCGGTCCGCGAGGGCATCGAGCACGGCGACCTCCGCCTCGCGCCGGTCGCGGTAGCGCCCCTTCGCTCTCATACCCGGGGCTATGCGGTCCCGGGTCTTACCGTTTCTTGTCGCAGCTGCCCACCGCTCGACTGGCATCCGAGATCTCCGAGCTGCGACCGAGCGTAGGCCCGGTCCCGAACACTGATCCGGTCCCGAACGGGTGCACGGGCCCGAGCGCTGGCGCGGTCTGGTGGACGGTGCCGCCACGTCGTGGGAATCATATTTGCACAAGCAGTACGCTTATGTGTGGCAGGGGGCCACATTTTGCTAATGAGTCTCAAGTGCTCGATCTTCGGTCACAAGTACGGGCCGCCCGACGTCGACCGAGAACGGAACGAGCAGGGGAGCGAGGTGGTGATCACTATCCGGGAACTCGAGACCTGCGTTCGCTGCGGGCAAACCCGTGTCGTCTCCGAGAACAAGGAGGTAACGACGCTCGAGACGCCGGGCATGGAAGCGGGGGGGACGCCGGATGGCGCGGCGTCCGCGGCCCCTGCCGAGACCGGAGGCCTGGATGACGAGGGCGCCGTGGCGGGGTCGGCCCGGAGCGGCCACGCCGAGGAAGCGACGGACGCCGAGATCATCGACGAGCAGCCAGCACCTACGGGCGCGTCCGACGCCGATTCCGACGGGGGGCCGGCCGCTTCGACGGAGTCCAGGGGCGCGGCCGGAGAGGGTTCCCGGTCCGCCGGGGCCGCCGACAGCGCGGCCGGCGACAGCGAGGGGTCTCCCCCCACCGCCGACGACGGCGTCATCCTCGATGCCGAGGACGGCTCCGGCGGCCGCTCGAGCGAGCGTCGGCCGGGCGAGTGGCCCCAGGAATCCGACGAGGAGGACGAACCCGAGTGGGTGGCCGAGACCGAACCAGCTCCCCACACGGTCGAGGAGCGCTCCCCCGAGATCGAGTCCGCCGCGTCGGCGGTGTCGGTCCCCGACGGCGAGTTCTACTGTACCGAGTGTGGGTTCACGGCCAGCATCGAGGCATCCTCGTTGCGCGACGGCGATTTCTGTCCGGACTGCCACCAGGGCACGCTCCAGACACGTCCCGCAGGGGAATAGGGCCTCGAGAGGCCGTCGACACGTCCGGAACTGGGGCCGTCTGTTGCACTGTCATCGGTTTCCCACGCCTCTGGTCCCGGCGCGTGACCGGTGCTCCTGCCGTCGAGCTCACCGCGCGTGCCACGCGTCGGTGGTGGAATTGCACCCCCGTCGAGAGCGGCACGAAACACGTAAGACGCCACCTTCCAAACCCCCGGCCATGCGAGAATACAAGATGCGCCGGGGCGAGTACTTCGAGGATCGGGTGCCCGACATCGAGGCCTTCGTGGAGGAGTACTTCGGGTCCGTGACCGACACCCGAGAGTACGAGGGCAACGACCTGCTGGTGGTCGAGGAACCCGACAACCCTGTCTTCGAGGAAGTCGTCGTTGGTCGCGTCGCCTACGGCGGCAAGAAGGACAAACTCGCGCTGAACATCGTCGAGCGACCCGCCGAGGAGGTTATCGCCGAGGGCCACGTCGACGCCGCCCAGGACGCCGTCGCCGTCAAGAACGAGTTCCTCCTCGAGGCCACCGGCCGGGACGCCAAGGCCCGCCGGGACTCGATGAAGCGGTCCGTCGAGGACGACGAGGTCCCCGACAACGTCTGACGGGAGTCTCGCTGCACCCTCGCAGTCACGCTCTTTTCCGAATTCGGATCTCCCCTGCAGGCGACGGAGCCAGCAAGTGGTCGCCGATTGGCCCATCTCCGACCGGCGCCCGATCGGCGGCCTGCGGGAGGGTCCGTCGGCCCCTCGGTCGTGTCCACGCGGCTGGCTAGTCCACCAGACCGTAGCCCCGCCGGAACAGCCACACGTCGACGGTGACGACCAGCCCGGTGAGTCCCGAGAGGACGAGTAGTGCCACGGTCGGATCGATGTCCGAATACCCGATGAACCCGTATCGAACGCCGTTGACCATGTAGACCATCGGGTTGAGGAGCGAGAGCGTCCGATAGGGCTCCGGCAGGATCGTGAGTGCGTAGAAGACGCCGCCGAAGAAGACCAGCGGCCGGATGATAAACTGGTTGAGCACCGTCAGGTAGTCGAAGTCCGCGGCCCAGAGGCCGCCGACCACGCCGAAGCCGGCGAAGAGCAGGACGATGACGATCATGAATGCGGCCAGGAACAGCGGCTGGGCGACGGTGAGCCCGACACCGGTGAGCCAGAGGAACCCGACGCCGATACCGGCGATGATGGCGCCGACGAGCAGCCCCCGCAAGGCCGAGGAGAGGACGTAGGCCATCACCATCGCCCCGTGGGACAGCGGCGAGGTGAGGACCTCCTCGATGTACTCGTTCCAGCGGCCATGGAAGATAGAGAAGGAGGCGTTCTCGAAGGCGTTCGAGATGGCCCCGAGCACGATCAGCCCGGGAAGGATGAAGACGATGTAATCGAAGCCCTGGATGGCGCGGATCCGCTCGCCGAGGATGACCCCGAACACCGCGAAGTAGAGGACGTTCGTGATCATCGGCGGGATGAACGTGTTCCGGGGCCGTCGGACGAACCGGAGGATCTCCCGACGGAGCAGCGTCCGGAAGCCGGTCCAACCCGTCGTCCCGGTGGTACCGGTGTCTGATGCCGGCGTGGAGAGTTCCGCCCCGTCGGTTTTGCCGGTGGTCTCGGTAGACTTGGTCGCCTCAGTCCCCTCAGTCCCCTCGGTGGTCTCGGTCACCTCAGTCGTCTTGGTCGCCTCAGTCGTCTTGGTCACCTCAGTCGTCTCGGTCGCCTCAGTCGTCTTGGTCGTGCCAGTCGTCTCGGTCGGTCCGCCGTCAGTCCGCAAGCTCGATTCGGTCTCGCCGTCCGCAGACCCCCCGGTCCTGGCCCCGGTCCCGGCCCCATTACCGGTTCGGGCAGGTGTCTCGTCCCCGCTCATCGCTGGACTGCCCCCTCGGTCCTGGTCATGTCGACGAATACCTCCTCGAGGGACGCCCGCCGGATGTCGACGGCGGTGACCTCGTGGCCGGCGGCCTCGAGGTCCCGGAGGAGCGTCGGCACGAGGGTGCGCCCGCCCTGGGCGACCACCTCGATGCGGTCCTCGACGAGTTCGACCTCGAGGACGCCTTCGTAGTCGAGGGTGGGCGCGGTCGCTGGTGGCTCGGGGAGCGTGAGTTCGATGGTGTCGGTGCCGCGCTCGGTCAGCTCGTCGGGACTGGCGACCTCGACCTTCCGGCCCTCGTCGACGATGGCGACGCGGTCACAGAGCGCCTCGGCCTCCTCGATGTAGTGGGTCGTCAGGAGGATGGTCGTCCCGGCGGCGTTCATTCGCTCGATGATCTCCCAGAGGTCGTGTCTGAGCTGGACGTCGACGCCGGCGGTCGGCTCGTCGAGGATGAGCAAATCCGGGTCGGAGACGAGCGCGCGGGCGAGCATGAAGCGCCGCTTCATCCCGCCCGACAGCCAGTCGAAGCGGGTATCGCGCTTCTCGTAGATGCCCACAGTCCGGAGGGCCTCGTCCGCGCGCTCGCTCGCGGCTGCTTCGTCGAACCCGTGGTAGCCCGCCTTGTGCTCGAGGACCTCCCGGATCGGAAAGAAGCGGTCGACGTTGAACTCCTGCGGTGCGAGACCGATACGGTCCCGCACCGCGCGGTAATCGTCGGTGACGTCGTCGCCGAAGACTTTGGCGACGCCGCGGTCCTTCCGGACGAGGCCCACCAGCGTCTCGATGACGGTGGTCTTGCCCGCGCCGTTCGGACCCAGGAGGCCGAAGAACTCCCCCTGCTCGACGGTCAGGTCGAGCCCGTCGAGCGCCCTGACGTCGCCATAGGTCTTCACGAGGTCGGCCGTGTGGATGGCCGGCGGCATTGGTTCCGGGTCTGCCACCCGTCGGGTTAAGCGCGTTGAAGCGTCGAGGCCCCGAGAAAGCAACCGAGCAACCAGCCGAGCAAGTCCATCTCGGCGCGAACTGATCATCTCGCTGGAACCGGTCACTATCTCGCTGGACACCGGGCATTATTTCGCTGGAACCGGTCATCCTCCCCCGACCTCGCGAGGGTTCAAGGACGGCCCGACACAAGGCGTTGTCATGGGATACGATACCGCAGCCAAGACCCACGTCGACTCCGTGGTTCCCGAGGAGTACGGCGGCATGTGGTTCCTGAAGGACGAACTCGACGCGGAGGAACTCGGCCTGACGGTCCTCGAACTCGACCCCGGGGGGACGGGCAAGGAGCACGACCACGCCGATGACGGGCAGGAGGAGATCTACTACGTCTGCGAGGGCGAGATCGACGTCGACCTCGACGACGGGACCGTCACGCTGGGGCCCGACGAGGCTATCCGGCTCGACGCCGAGCAGACCCGGCAGATGCACAACCGTGGTGACGAGCGCGCGAAACTGGTGCTGGCCGGCGCACCACTTCGCTGACCGACCGGTCCGCTCCCAGCCGTCGCAACCGGTGACGGCACGTCGCGGTCTCTACTGACCCCCTCACACTGACATCGTCACTCGTCGGCGTGGCGAGGGCTCTCGTCGGCTCGGACGACCCAGTGGTCCTCGTCGACTCGCGCCAGGGTCGCCTCCTCCCGGAGTTTCGCGATGTAGCCCGTGGGTTGCCGGACGGTTTCGTGAGCGGCGTCGACCCGGACGAGGTTCCCGATGACCTGCGCGACTGGCGGCTCCTGGGCCGCGCCACACCGGTAGATGGTGAGAAACTCGTTCCCGTCGGCGGTCTCGTGGACAATGACGTGGGCGTGCCGGGGCAGGTACCACGTGTCCTCACCGGCGGCCGCGAGGTGATTCATAGCCGTCGTAGGCAGAGGCATACCGAAAGCCTACCGGGCGACCGTCGATCGGTGGCCGACGTAGGATTGACTGGGGCGGCCTTCGTTGAAACGAGATAAACCCTGCCGGTGGATCGAATGGCACGCGGACGGTGAATCGAATGGCACGCGGACGGTGGATGGAGAGGCACTCGGACCGGACGATGAAGCGACGGAGAGACCAACTGCCAGGCCTGCAGCCCTGCCTGCGGCAGGGGCGAGTCGGCCAGGCTTCTGCAGGGCGGGGCGGGCCAGGACAGATGGGCAGCGGAGGCGGGGCGGTCGCCGGTCCTACTCGCCGAGGCGCTGGCGGCTGATCTTGATGCCCGAGGGCGTGATGAGGAGCTGGTCGTCGTCCTTCTGGACGATGTCGCCGCCGACCTCGCGGGCGACCTGCTTGAGTTCGTCGGTGATGTGCTCCATCGTCCGGTCCTGTGTCGAGTGCCGCGTCACGTCGGCGATGACGACGTCGCCGTCGTAGACGGCGTCCTTGATGTCGATGACGTCCTGTTTGTCGCCGATGTTCGCGATCCGGACCTGCGTCCCGGCGCTGACCGCCTCGGACGGAATCTCGTCGGCATTGAGTTCGACATAGTCCTCGGTCTGCCGACTCCCAGCTTGGTCGCCGAGGATCTTGCTCATAAGTCCCATAGGAATCACCCCGGCCCCAGTCGGTTTAGGTTTTACGTCAGACGACCCCCACACTCACCCCGTTGGTGCCCCCTCGACCCGCAAGACGGGTGGGATTTCCCTCTCACGCTACCAACTGCCTCTCGGTCGCCGACGCCTCAGGGCACGAACTCGAACAGGTCGTCGCCGACGTGGTGGATGGAGTCGACGACCTTGCCCTCCTCGCCGACCATGTCGTCGCCGTCGACCCGTGCGCGCCCGATGGCGAGGTACTTGCCGTGTGTCTCCTCGTTGACGAC
Organism: Haloarculaceae archaeon; assembly: GCA_036625635.1. Taxonomy (GTDB): domain Archaea; phylum Halobacteriota; class Halobacteria; order Halobacteriales; family Haloarculaceae; genus JAZKTI01. The sequence continues at coordinate 625 of JAZKTI010000141.1, read as the reverse complement.
GACGAGGTCGCCGGCCTCGATGTCATCGTCGGCGTCGGTGATACCCGGCCGCATCACGTCCGCACCATCGCTGACGAACTGGACGGCCCCCGCGTCGACCGTGACGACCCCGGTCTCGGGCGCCAGGGCGTTTGCCCCCTGGACGGTCACGAAGGGCTCGCCCTCCACGTAGAGGACGAGTGGGTCGCCGTCGACGAGGACGACCTCCCAGTCCGCGTCCTCGAGTTCGACCTTCTCGTAGGTCTCGCCCGAGATTTCGACGCCCAGCCCCTCGTGCAAAGCGTCCTCGATGTCGCTGATCGCGTCCGAGCGGAGGTGGTGGCGCGACTTGACGTCCATGCCCGAGCCTGGTCTGGAATCGGGATAAATGGCGCGTTTGGTCGTCGCTCCGGGACTCTCGGGGTAACCAGTCAGATGGCCCTCGGCCCGTTCTATTGTGTCGTGACCGCGACCGCAAACAGCCCGAAAGCCCTCGGCCCGCTTGCAGGAGTCGTTGCTTTTGACGGCACTGCAACCAGCCTGAAAGCCCTCGGCCCGCTCGCGGCTGCTAGCTCGCTGCGCTCCTCGGCTCTCGCTGCTCACCGGCTCACTTCGTTCGCCGAGAGAACGAGTTCTCTCGAGCCAC
>JAZKTI010000140.1:0-7036 GCA_036625635.1 Haloarculaceae archaeon | reverse complement strand
AAAGCCCTCGGCCCGCTCTGAGGTGCAACGGAGACCGCGACCGAAACCACCCAGAAAGCCCTCGGCCCGTTCTGAGGTGCAACGGAGACCGCCACAGCTACCACCCAGACAGCCCTCGGCCCGCTCCCGGTTGCTGCGCCGGATATCCTCACTCCGTTCGGATAGGGCCGGCGCAGCAACCATGCGAACGGGAGCGGGCCTCGCCCTTTCATTCCACCAGGCCAGCAACAGCACCACGAGCCTCCCCAGCCGACTGCGGTGCTCGACCCTCGCTTACGCTCAGGTCTGCGCTCCTCATCCCTCGCACGACGTGTCTCGCGGCCTCGTTCGGGTTCGCTTCGCTCACCCGACTCGGCACGCTCGACGGCACGCGCCATATGGAGAGTCGAGGGAGCCTGCCGTCCGGCTCCTTCCCAGCCATGCGTGATTTCCCACTCCTGGCGGTCCCGTGAGGCCGGATGCCGAATGGGACCTCGGAAGTCGCAGCCCCCGCAGGCGCGAAGCACCGAGCATGGCCTTCTTCCGGTGTTCTCGCGAACGTGTTGAGCGAGAGCTTAGGAGAGCTTGCTCTCCTGGCGGACTGAAAGGGCGAACCTCGGTCGCGTGCGGTCAGCGGGCCCTATCCGAGCGAAGCGAGGCCTCGGCATGGTGAACCGCTGAGCGGAGCGAGCCAGTGACCGAGCGCAAGCGAGCAAGGATGTCAATCTGACCGCACGCGAGCGAGGTGAGGGCGTTCTGGCTGGGGGACGGAGAGCTTCGATAGGCTATCTTAGCGCGTCCACAGAAGGCCTCTTCCCGCCCCTCCCTTCCCAGACCTCTATGCCCACCGCTTCCTTCTCGCCGCACCTCCCGGGTCGTACTCCCAATCGGATCGGCGGGCTCAGGACAGTTTCCAGTCGGAGTCGATCCGGGCGAGGACTTCGTCGCCCGGTTCCGCGGGAGACGTTTCCGTCACGTGGGTCACGGGGTATGCCTCGGGCCGTTCGAACTCTCGCCGGACGATGTGGACGGCGAACTCCTCGATCGGATCCTCCCGCCGGCGATTGCGCTCGAGACAGGCCTCCAGGTCGCACCAGACGAGGACAACGACCACGTCGTCCAGTTCTTCGAAGGGCCCGAGGAACTCCGACTTGTAGAACGTGGCTGCGAGGGGCCAGTTCGCCGAGGAGTCTTGGGCGCGATCGTAGATGCGCTCGTACGTGTCCCGACTGAACTCCTCGGAATCGAGGATCCCATAGGGCAGCCCCCGGGCCGCGAGTCGGTCCCGGAGCAATTCGCCGAGGTCGACTTCCCGGCCGCAGTGGGCCCACTGATGATGATGATCACTGGTTGGTCACGGGTCAAAGATCGCGGTTCCAGGTAGATTGCCATGAGTCGGTCCGGTCCTCCGGAGTGTTCTGGCCTCCCCCAGGGTCTGCCAACAAACCCCGTCTAATCGCCCTCACGTCCCGGGTCTCGGGTCGCCTGCCTCCCACGCCTGCCAAGGCAGGACCCCGAGTTCGTGCAACGCCATAGGCCGAAGAGGATCTTCGACTAGTTCTCGAATCCGACGATTCTCGGCATCCAGGAGGCCGGGAGACCGCGTCCCGGGCCACCTCCCCGAGGAGTTTTCCCGCGACCTCTACCGGAACGACGCGCTCATCGCCGACGACCCCGAACTCGGCGAGTCGCGGGTCGATCTCGACGGGCTCCGGATGCCGATCGTGGACGTCTTCGGGACCGAAGATCGCGTCATCCCGAGGGCGGCGAGCCAGCCGTTCATAGACGCGGTCCCGAGCCGGGACACCGCAGTCGTCGAGGTTCCGACGGACCACGCCGGCCGCTCCATCGGGGGAAGGGCCCACGAGGACCGCCGGCCGGCGATCTGTGACTGGTTCGAGGTGCGGTAGGCCAGAGAATGCTTCGGTGGTCGACTGGCCCCACCCCTTGCCGAGCCCGGCCAACGAACCCCGTCTGTCTATTCCGAGTGCCTATTCCGAGGGTCTATTCCGAGTGCCTATTCCGAGGGTCTATTCCGAGTGCCTATTCCGAGTGCCTATTCCGAGTGCCTACTGCGATGGGGGGTCGCCACGCTGGTCGGCTGCCTCGCCACCGGACAACCCGTAGACGGCCCCGCCGATGGCCCCGAAGACGAGCGGGTAGACGAGACCGGCAATCGCCAGGCTCCGAAAGGGGCTCGGTCCGAACCCGGACTGTTGGCCGACCATCATGGCGAGGACGGCGATCGGGAGGTACCCGACGATGACGAACATGCCCCTCCGCATCCCATCGTAAGGCTCCCGCGACCCGACCCGCCACGCGAGGATGCCACCACCGACCAGGAGGACCGCGATCGGAACGAGATAGAGGTACTCGATCTGGAGGAGACCGACGGTGTCGACCACCCCGCCGCCGACGCGGAACCCGTCACCGGGGCCGGTCACTTCCGGCAGCCGCGTGCCCACGAAGTGACTGTCGAAGTAGACCCAGAGGAGGGTCTTCCACTCCGCGACGCCCGTGCCGAAGGGCCCCTCGACGGCCAACTGTGCGGCCTTCGTGCCGGCGAGGATCCACTCGAGGACGTAGCCAGCGGCGAACGCGCCGATGCCAGTTATCGCCCCGAGTGCCGCTGCCTTCCCGCGATTGAGGACCATAATCGTTCGTTGCATGGTTGGCGTTGCGTGGGGTAATAGGCGGCGCCCGTTCCAGTCTCGTGCGAACTCGGAGTCGGTTCTGTCGGGGGCGCTGGCTCGCGACGCGCTCGGGTGGCTTGGCTCCCCGCTCGTCAGGGCGAAACGCGAGACGCGAGGCGCGAGACGCTGTCTCCCGCTGGGATCACTGCGTTCGCCGGGGGACTCGCTTCGCTCGTTTCGCGAGCTTGCTTTCGGCCTGCGGCCTCACGAAAATACCGTGGAAACACGTTCACTCGAGCGCTCATTCGGCAGACACACCCACCCACGCCGACCCCGGGGCCCGGCCGAGGTCTCCCCGCGGGCGACCTCGCCCCGAACGAGTCTCGCGCGCTACACGCACGGATAGCGAAGCCGACGGCCTCAGGCCGTGAACTCGAGACCCGGCCTCGTTCGCTCGTACCGAAGCTGTGATTAGTTCACGCACCCTTCGACTGAGTTACCGTGGCTCACATCTCTCTGGACGAGATCCTCGAGTGGCAGAAGGAGAAGTCAGTGTATACGTTCGACGTGCTCAACAAGGACCATTTCGACGTCGAGCTGAAACGGTATCCAGCGGAGGGCGGAGAGAGCGGAAGCGAACATACCCACGAAATGGACGAGCTGTATTACGTCATCGCCGGCTCCGGGACGGTGTCCGTTGGGGAGGATACGCATGCGTTCGAATCGGGCGAGATGATCTTCGTGGAAGCGGGCGTCGAGCACGAGTTCCTCGACCGAGAGGCGGAGATTATCCTGCTCAAAGTCCTGGCCGGCTCCTGAATGTCTCACCGGCTGTTTCACCCTCGGGACCGTACAGCAGCCGCCTCCGGCAAACCACTCATCGAGGGTTCGAACACCACATCCGAACTGAATCAGCACTGAATCCACACTGAATTCACACTGAATCCACACTGCCGATGCGCGTGGGTCAGTGGCGCCAGCACGGCCAAACATCGGTCTTCGAGGTGAGGGTGACGGTATCAACACCTATTACAATTCTTCGAGTGGAGACTGGTATGGCAAAATACGTCGGACTCGACTGGGCGTCGAAGGGGTGGTTCGGCGTCATCATGACGGATCGCGGTGAGCCGACGACCGACCTGTTTCCATCGATCTGGAGTGTTTGGAAGTACCACAGCGATGCATCCCGAATCCTGGTGGACATTCCCATCGGTCTCCCGAGTGATGCGCGGAGAGCCTGCGACCTGAAAGCGAAGGCAGTCTTGGGCAATCGCCAGAGAAGTGTCTTCTATACCCCGACACGGAACGCAGTCTATCAGCAAACTCTCGAGGAAGCAAAAGCGGAGAACCAGGCGAAGGCCGGCTACAGTATCCAGAACCAGGCCTGGAGTATCGTCCCACGGATTCGAGAAGTCGACGAGTTTCTCGACACGTATCCCAGCGCCCAGGGGCGAGTGCGCGAAACGCATCCGGAGGTCTGTTTCTACGCCCTGAACGGGCGCAAGGCACTCGAACGTGGCAAGAAAACGGACGAGGGGATTCGACAACGCAAGGAACTCCTTGCTGAAGAGCATCCCCGAGCGATGTCGGTATACGACCGAGCAGTCGAGAGATACACGCGTCCCAGCTATGCACCCATGGTGAGTGGGACCGACGACATTTTCGATGCGCTCGTGGCTGCAGTGACGGCTACCCGTGAGGCGAAAACGCTCTCGTCGTTGCCACAGGGTCCGGTGCCGACTGATGACCGCGACCTCCCGATGGAGATCGTCTATCCGTCCGATACACGACAGCGGCGGTTATCTGCAGAATCATTCGAGTGACCATGGGACGCTCGCGCCAGAACGACGATTGAGACGGCGCCGTTCCGGAACGCAACGGGAGCGGGGTTCGTTCACGTGAACGTAGTATGCACATGGGTCGGGGCGGAGTTGAACCGGAGGAAGACGGTCGTGCTCGGCTCGCTCCGCTCGCCTGCGCGCGCTGCGACTTCCAGGGCTCAACTCCGCCGGCCCACTTCAGCTGACGCTGCTCGCTCGCTCCGCTCGCTCGATTGCGCCAGCAGAAGTGGGTCGGGGCGGAGTTGAACCGCCGACTTCCTCCGTGTGAAGGAGGTATCATAACCGGACTAGATCACCGACCCGCAGACTCAGCTATCGACCGGCCACCCTTAAGAATTCCTGTCCCCCGCCCCTATTCGGAGCGCTCGCTCCGGTAACTCGACAACCGCTCGCGGGCGTCGCCGATGGCCTGCTTCGTCTCGCCCTCGGCCCGCTCCTGGAGTGCCTCGAGATCCTCCTGGAACGTCTCCAGCCGACCCGGTTCGGGCTCCTCCTCCCCGCCGGTCAGCTCCTCGAAGCGCTCCCGGAGTGGCTCGATCTCCTCGTTGAGACCGCGCTTTGCTTCCTGGCCGGCTCGCTTGAGGTAGTACCGGGTGTCTTCAAAGTGCTTGTTCATATCTGTCCCTTGGCAGAGGACGGATAAATGCCTTCTGCCGGGTCCCGTGACGTGGGGGAGCCGGGGTGGGGGAGCGCAAGGATGGGTACCGGCCCGTATGAGGCAGTGGAAGGCGGACGGCACCGGAGAACCACGAGCCACGCCCGGTGTTCGCAAGCGTCCTCACCGCGCGGCGGCGCTCGCAACGCCTAAACGCGACCCGACCATCTCCCCGGACATGTTCGAGCGCATCTCGGTCCCGACGCCCTTCGCGGTGGGGCCGGTGAACGCCTACGTCGCCGGCCGAACGGTCGTCGACCCGGGCCCCGATAGCGAAGAGAGCTGGACGGCGCTGTTCGAGGGCCTCGAATCCATGAACCTCGTGCCCGGCGACGTCGAGCGCGTCCTGGTAACCCACCCCCATCCGGACCACTTCGGCCTGGCGTTGCGGCTGCAGGCAACGGGGGCGACGGTGATCACGAGCCCAGCGGCGGCCGAGATCATTGGCGACTGGGGTGGCCGCCTCGAGGACGAACAGGACTACTTCGTCGAGTTCTTCGAGCGCTGCGGGATGGCCAGCGAGACCGCCGAGACGGTGACTCGGCTCCCCGATGCGTTCACCACCTACGCCCCGGACGTCGAACCCGACCGCCAGGTCGTGGCGGGGGACGAAATCGACGTCGACGGACAGCGACTGGTCGTCGACGAGGTCGCCGGCCACGCCCCCGGGGAACTCATCTACGAGTTCCGCTCTGGCGACAAGCGCCAGGCCATCGTCGGCGACCAGGTCCTTCCGGAGATCACGCCGAATCCCCTCCTCCAGCCGCCCGCAGAGCCCGGCGGCGAGCGGCCGCGGGTCCTGCCGGCCTACAACGCGTCACTCGACCGGCTCGCCGGGGAGGACTACGACCGGTTCCTTCCCGGCCACAACCAGGCGATCGCCAAGCCGACGGAACGGATCGAGGAGATCCGTGCCGCCCACGAGGAGCGGACGGCCAAGGTCCTCGATCTGGTCGACGGCCCCACCTCGCCGACGGACGTCATGCAAGGGCTCTTCGGCGACCTGCCCGCGACCGAGAAGTTCTCGGGGATGAGCGAAGCCGTAGGCCACCTTGACGTCCTCGAGGCCCGCGGTGAGGTCGAGCGACAGGACCGGGGTGGCCTGCTGGTCTACAGTCGGGCCGAGTGACGGCGGGGCGGAGGCAAAGCGAGAGACACGCTTCAGTAGGTCGGGTGTTCCTCGGGGACGCCGTCGCGAGCGTTGACGAGCCGCGCGACCGTGAAGAGGTAGTCCGAAAGACGATTGAGATAAGCGACGGCCGTTTCGTTGATGTCTTCCTCGGCGGCCAGCGCGACAGCGCGGCGCTCGGCCCGCCGGCAGGTCGATCGTGCGTGGTGGAGGGCCGCTCCGACCGCTGACCCACCCGGCAGGATGAAGTCCCTGAGGGGATCGAGCTCCTCGTCGGCCTCGTCGATCCACGACTCCAGCCGGTCGACGTGGTCCTCGCGAACCACCGGGTCGTCCACGTCCGGTTCTGGGTTCGCGAGGTCCGCCTGGAGGACGTGGAGGTGGTTCTGGACTGTCGCGAGCTGGTCGTCGACGTCGTCGTAGCCCGTGGGACTGATAGTTCCCACGAGGGCATTCACTTCGTCGACGGTCCCGTAGGCCTCGATCCGGGGGCTAGCCTTGGAGACCCGGTCCATCGTCCGGAGATCAGTTCGGCCCTCGTCGCCGCGACCGGTGTAGATGGTCATACCCGGATACTCGACAGGCGGCGACTTAAGGCTGCAGTCACCGGAGGAGGGGGACGGGCAATAGGGGACGGGCGTCAGGGTAGGGGCGATAGTCGACGGGCGGCAGGGGATGGGCGATAGGAGACGGGGGACAGGAGATGGGCGATAGGCGACGAGCGACAGGGGACGGGCGATAGGAGACGCTGGGCAGCGGGCCACGAATCAAAACGTTCTCAGGGAATGATAAGGGCGAG
>JAZKTI010000139.1:0-7063 GCA_036625635.1 Haloarculaceae archaeon | reverse complement strand
CATTGCCCGGTCGTACGGTCCATCGCCCGGTCGTAACGTCCATTGCCCGGTCGTACGGTCCATCGCCCGGTCGTAACGTCCATTGCCCGGTCGTAACGTCCATCGCCCCGTCGTGACCTTCATCGCCCGTCGTAACACGTTTCCACTCGCCTCCCCTCTGCCTCGGCACGTGACCCACCTCGCATCCATCCACGACGAGCACGGCGCCCGCTACACCCAGCGCGGCGGGCGCCGCGTCGTCGCGAACTACGGCCGTCCCGCCCGCGTCCACCGTGCCGTTCGCAAGGGCGCCGGCCTCATCGAGCGCCCCCTCGACGTGGTCGTCGTCGCGGGCGAGGACCGCCACGACTTCGTCGACGACGCCGTCTCAAATCGCGTCCCTACCGCCGACGGCGACGGGATCTACGCCCTCCTGCTGGACCCACAGGGCCGGGTCGAGTCCGACATGTACGTTCTCGTGGCCGACGAGCGGCTGCTCGTGCTGACGCCGCCCGGAGAGGGCGAGCCCCTCGCCGAGGCCTGGCGCGAGACGACCTTCATCCAGGACGTCACCGTCGAGGCCCGGACCGACGACTTCGGCGTCTTCGGCGTCCACGGCCCCCAGGCGACCGAGAAGGTCGCGAGCGTGTTTTCGGCGCAAACGCCGGCGGAGCCGCTCAGCTTCGTCCGCGGGTCGATGAGGGACCACGGCGTGACCGTCGTCCGTGAGGACGGCCTCGTCGGCGAGGATGGCTACCTCGTCGTCTCGGGGGCCCCGGCCGCAGAGCGGGTCTTCGACACCCTCGAGACCCACGGCCTGAACGCTGCTCCCTTCGGGCTGGACACCTGGGACGCCCTGACCCTCGAGGCGGGGACCCCCCTGTTCGAGACGGAGATCGCTGGCCGGATCCCCAATGATCTGGGCCTGGACAACGCCCTGGACTTCGAGAAGGGCTGTTTCGTCGGCCAGGAGGTCGTCTCCCGCATCGAGAACCGGGGGGAGCCTGCGAACCGACTCGTGGGGGTGGTGGCCGAGGCGATGCCAGGGGCGGGGGCTGCGGTCCTCGCGGGGGACGATGTCGTCGGCGAGGTGACCCGGGCCGTCGAGAGCCCGATGCTCGAGGCACCGATCGCCTTCGCGCTCGTCGAGTCGGGAGTGGCGGCAGATGCGTTGTCTGTGAGGGTTGCGGGCGAGGAGGTTGCTGCCGAGCACCGAGCTTTGCCCTTCGTCGAGGGATCCGAGCGCTCCGCCCGTCTGCCGACCTACCGCTGACCGGACCGACGCTTTGGAGTAACTGTGACTGCGTCCGCACCCGCAGACAGGCAGAAAGGCTTCCCCTCGCTCTCGAACGTAGACGAGACGGCAACCGCAACCAGCCAGAAAGCCCTCACCTCGCTCTCGAACAAAGACCTCGCTGCCACTGCAACCAGCCAGAAAGCCCTCACCTCGCTCGCGGGTTCTGAGCGGGATACCCTCGCTCGTTTCACTCGCTCGGGTAGAGCCCGCTCAGAACGCCACGACCGAGGTTCGCCCTTTCAGTCCGCCAGGATTGGAAACACCGATTGCACGGGACATTCTGGACGTCCAGACTGCTCCGCTCTCTAGGTGGCGCGTGCCGCTGAGCGCGCCGAGTCGGGTGAGCGGCGCGAGACTCGACCGAAGGGAGAGATCGTGTTCAAATTCGAACCGACGGATGCGGCCTCTCGACGAACAGTAGTGCCGAACCGTCCGTCGGTTTTCGGACTCTACGAAGAAATTCTGATACGCCCGCCGGGAATTGAACCCGGGCTCTTGCGCTTGGGAAGCACAGACGAGCCAGCAAAAACGACGTTCCTCAGACGAAGTCCGCGTAGATCGGCCGGTCGCGGTCGCCTGGGAAGTCAGCCACGGGGACCTGAACCTGGTCACCGCTCTCCATGTCTTTGATCGTGACCTCGTCGTTCGCGAGGTCCTGCTCGCCGACGATCACGACGGTCTCGGCCTCGATGCCGTCGGCGTAGTCCAGTTGTGCACCGAAGCTCCGCCCGCTCACGTCGGACTCGACGACGTGGCCCCCAGCTCGGAGGTCCCGAGCGATCCGCGCAGCCACGTCGCGGGTGTCGCCAACCTGTAAGACGTAGTAGTCCGTCGTCAGCGCCTCCTCGGGCCAGACCCCGGCCCGCTGGAGCAGGAGGCCGAGCGTGGCGTGGCCGGGCGCGACGCCGACCGCCGGCGTGGGCTGGCCGCCGTACCCCTCGATGAGGTCGTCGTACCGGCCGCCACCGAAGATGGCGCGGGAGACTTCCCCCGTCGAATCGAAGCACTCGAAGACGGTGCCGGTGTAGTAATCGAGCCCACGCGCCGTCGTCAGCGAGAGCGTGCAGTACTCGCGGACCCCGAAGTCGTCCGTCGCCTCCAGCACGGCCCCCAGGTTCTCGACGGCGGTCTCGACTCGCTCGCTCCCCGCGAAGGCGACGAGGTCGTCCAGATCCTCCTCCGGCGTGTCGAGCAGGTCGTCGAAGTCGGCGATCTGGCCGCCGGAGAGTCCCGCCTCGCGCAGCAGGCGGTCGTACTCGTCGGGCTCGACCTTCTCGCGCTTGTCGACGGCGCGGATGGCGGCTGCGGTGTCGACCTCGGCGTCGAAGCTCTCGAGGAGCCCGCCGAGGATGTCTCGGTGGGACACACGGAAGTCGAAGTTCTCGCCGGTGAGGCCGAGGTTCGTCATCGCGTCGGCGGCAACGGCGAGGATCTCCGCGTCGGCCTCGGGATCGCTCGACCCGAAGACGTCGATGTTGGTCTGGTAGAACTCGCGGTAGCGCCCCTGCTGGACCTGCTCGTACCGCCAGAAGGGCCGCGTCGAGAGCCACTTGATGGGCTTGCTGAGCGCCTGTTGTTTCGCGACGACCATCCGGGCGACTGTGGGTGTCAGTTCCGGGGTCAAGGCCACCTCGCGGCCGCCCCGGTCCTCGAAGGCGTAGAGTTCCTCGACGATCTCCTCGCCGCTCTTGTCGGTGTAGAGGTCCACCGGCTCCAGCGCCGGCGTTCCGACGTCGCGGTAGCCGTACCGCCGGGCAGTCGCCTCGATCGTGGCGGTGACCTCCCGGCGGGCGGCCATCTCGGGCGGGTAGAAGTCGCGAAAACCCTTGATGCGGTCGTACATGCCCGCGGGTTTGACAGGGCCCCGCTTGAAACTGTCCTTCCGGGGTCCGCAGGCACGCCGTCCTGGGCCCCTTTGCTCACCGGCCGAGGCCCCAGTCGCTCATCGGCCGGTGGCCCGTTCGCTCACCGCCGCTTGATGTCGAAGCTCTTCGAGTCCGGCGTCAACTCCCGGAGCAACTCCTTCATCTGGTCTTCGTCAATCTTCTCCGTGAGGCGGCCGCTCTGTGCCAGCGCGACGATCTGTTGTTCGACCTTCTCGCCGGCCTCGGGCTTGGACATCTTGACCGTGTTCAGGCGCTTGCGGGCCCCGTCGGTGAGGTTCTGTCGGAGCACGGCCTTCCGCTGGGCTTCGGCCTGCTCGCGCTGGGCCTCCATGGCCTCCTCGGCACCCTCGCCTCCCTGTCCGTCCTTCAGTTGCTCGAGCTTCTCCTCGCGGAGTTTCTCGAGTTCCTCGTCGTTAGGTTCACCACTCATAGATGTTGATTACGGGTTCGGCCGCAAAACCATTTCGGAGCGGGGACCCAGCTGCCGTTCCGGCGGCCGGCCGGTCCAACGGGGGGATGCACCGGCCTTAGCTGGTATCGAGCGGCGTCGTGACCTGCAGAGACCCCGGTATGGCGTAACTCAGTAGCTCAAAAGATCCGGGGGAAGAAACCCAGCGCACCCGGCGCCGTCAGGCGTACCGATCGAGTTCGGGGTCGCCGAGGTCGTCGAGGACCTCGGTGGCGGTTTCGTCGAGGAGACTGCGACCCTGGCCGCTTACCACACGCCCCTCACCCTCGGCCGTCTCGACGTAGCCTGCCTCCTCGAGTTGCTGGAGGGCCGTCCGGATTACGTTCCCGGAGCCGTCCGAGCCCGTCATCGGTCGCACGCGGTACCGCGTGGACCCCTGGACAGCCCCGCCGTACTCCGTCTTGAGGCTGCCCACGCCGACGGGTTCTTCCATGGCGACCTTCCGGAGGAGGCTGGCCGCCCGCCGCACGTAGAAGTCGTCCTGCTCGGGCGGCAGCTGCTTCCCTTTGCCCGTCTTGGCGAACTGGACCCACTCCGGTTCCTCGATGGCGTCCTCGTCTGTGAGCTTCTCGGCGACCGCCTCGATGAGCGCGTCGGCGGGGGCGTCGTAGAGCGTCGGCATTGCTTGAAAGTCCGCCCCGTGTCATAAAAGCGCGTCGTTTACCGCCGATTGCGGGGGCCTGTGGCGTGGTTCCAGCGATCGGCCGCCCGCGACCGCCCGGCCTGGCTCGGTCGCGAATCCCCCAACTCGGCTGCCGCCAGGGTGTCCGAGTCGAGCCTGCCCGTCCGCCAGCCGCTCCCACCAGCACCGGATGCCGGACGGTTTTTAGTGGTCCGCCGCTACGCCCCCGTATGACACCGCCGGGGACGGGCGAGCAGGGGCCCGACGTCGGTCAGGAGGAGGAGCAGCAGGACGCTGTCGGAGGCCACGAGGTTCGAGACGGTCCGGCGACGGACCCCGTCGACGGCGGACCCGGCGGCGAAGACGGTGGGTCGACCGGGAGCGTCGACGAGCGCGCCGCCCTCGCCGCCGTCTACGGGTGGCTCCCCGACGTGGGGGACGACGCCGCGGTGATCGACGGCCTGGTGCTGACGACCGACATGCTCCACGAGAAAACCGACTTTCCGCCGGGTACGAGGCGGTACACGGCCGGGTGGCGGACCGTCGGGGCGTCCCTGTCGGACGTGGCCGCGATGGGTGCCGAGGCCGTCGCCGCCGTGGCCGTCTACGCGGCGCCCGCCTTCGAGACATCTGATCTGGAGGCCTTCGTGGCGGGTGCCCGGGCGGTCTGTGAACTCGTCGACACCGAGTACGTCGGCGGAGACCTGGACACTCACGACGAGTTCACGGTGGTTTCGAGCGCCCTCGGCCGGACGACGGATCCGGTGCATCGGTCCGACGCCGAACCCGGTGAGGCAGTCTGTGTCACCGGGACGCTGGGACGCAGCGCCGCCGCGATGGAGCTGTTTGAGGCGAGCGAGACCGAACGGGCGAACGAACTCTTCCGGTTTACCCCCCGCGTGAACGCCGGCCTGGCACTCGCACCTCACGCGTCGGCGATGATGGACTCCAGCGACGGGCTCGCCCGCTCCGTCCACCAGCTGGCAGCCGCGAGCGAATGTGGGTTTGCGATCGAGACGCCCCTGCCTATCGACGAGGCGGTCGACCGCGTGGCAGCGTCACCGGCGGAACGACGGGAGCAGGGCGTGTTCTTCGGCGAGGACTTCGAGCTAGTCTGTACGATCCCCGTAGACCGACTGGACCTCGCCCGCGACGCGCTCCCCGACGGGCTCGCCTTCACCCGCATCGGGACCGTCAGGGAGGCGAGGATCACCCTCGACGGAGACCCCCTCCCGGACCGGGGCTACACCCACGGGACGAACCGGGATGGTCCCGCCGGCGACGAAGGGTCCGGCGGTGGAGTCTGAGCTGGCGACTCCACCGCCCCCATCGCCGGCTCTGTCGACCGATCGGTCTTCCTCCCAGCAGTCTGTTCGCCAGCACGCCTCTTCGTCCCTTTCCAAGTATGCCATCCACCAGGGAGTCTTGGAACGCTCGGTCAAGCGGTGATTGTCTCTCACGCGGGGGTGACGACCTCGACCGGAACGGGCGTGAAACACAGTGCCCCGAGGACGAGGGTGAGCACGCCCACCGCGATCCGCCGCCGATCGAGATTCTCGTCCACGATCGGCGTTGCCGGGCCAGCGTAGGCCATCCCGATGGTGAACACCCCCCAGAGGACCCAGATGAATACCGAGTCCAGGCCGTCGTTGACGACCACGAGGTAGGCCGCGAGAGCGAACAGCACGCCCGGCACGGCCGCGGCGACGGTTTCCTGGCGGCTCCCCAGCAACGACCGGGTGATGTGACCGCCGTCGAACTGGCCGACGGGGAGCATGTTCAGGAAGGTCATGAACATGCCCACCCACGCGCCGAAGAAGACCGGGTGGACCGGCGCAGTTCCCTCGAGTCTGGCGGTCCGCCCGGTCAGTTCGGCCACGATCGTCAGTAGCGGCGGGTTGTTGAACTTGATTCCCCCACCAGTGTTGGCTTCGGCGGCGGCTAACTGGGCGGGGAGCGGGTCGAGGTGGAGGCCCACGATGGCAACCACGATCGTCGCCGCGAGGCCTGCGAGGGGCCCAGCCACGCCGATGTCGAAGAGCGCCTTCCGGTTCGGGATCCGCCCCTTCATCCGGATCACGGCGCCCATCGAGCCGATGACGAGTGGTTGGGGGATGAAAAAGGGGAGCGTAGCCTCGACCTCGTGGTACCTGCTGGCGACGTAGTGCCCCATCTCGTGGACTCCCAGGACGCCGAGGACCGCGGCGGCGAAGGGCCAGGCTTCGAGGGCGCGAAGCGGTTCCTGGCCGATTGGGATGTGGTACCAGAAGACAGCGCCGGCGAACAGCGTCGAGAGGACTGTCGCGACGAAGAGCGCGACGTTCCGCCAGGGGAGGCCCTCGACGCCGCCAGACCGCGGGCGGGCGACGAGAACGGACTCCGCGCTGCTGATGGGGTGGCCCTCGGCTGGTTGGTACCCCTCCTCGAGGGAGAGTTCGTAGCCCGCCTCGCGGAACAGCGGCCAGAGGCGGCGCTCGAGGACCTCCCTGTCCACGGAGGGCTCGCCGACGTAGAGGAGCGTGTCGCCGTCCCGCCGGACCTCGTAGACCTGGAAAACCGACGCGAAGTCCCTTGGCGCCGGCCCGTCAGCCGGCGCGGTGCTCCCACGCATCGCCGCTCGCTATGGGACGGGAACGGATAAACCCCCTCAGAGCTGCCCGACGGTCGGACGATATCGCGACCGTAGTGGTCGTCTCGGGAGACGAGGAAGGGGCCTCTGGCCCCGGACGAGACGGCGAGGATGGAATCGTATACGAACGGTTGTCAGGCGGGAAGCAAACGTGGGTTAGAGTGGGGGAGGACGAGGCGGG
>JAZKTI010000138.1:0-7109 GCA_036625635.1 Haloarculaceae archaeon | reverse complement strand
CCTCGATCAACACCTTCTACGTGGGCTTCAACATGGAGGCCGTCCCGAAGGCAGTCCGTCAGGCGATGGCTCTCGTGGTCAACCAGGACCAGTTCGTCGAGAGCGTCTTCAAGGGCCGTGGCCAGGCAGCGTACCACCTCCAGCCGCCCGCCATCTTCCACGGCGGCGCAGAGGGCTACCGGAACCACTACCAGGGCTGAGATTCGCCAGGGCCGATACTTCGCGTCTCTGGCCCCGGTCCGGTTGCCTTTTGGTCCTCGGTGTCGATTGCCCACTAACACCCATTTCCGGATGACCGCGCAGAATCCGCCCCATGGTCCCGAGATAATGCGTCCGAACACCCACACCTACGGAGGTCGCCGTCCGTGAATCGCACCATTTACGTACTAAAGCGGCTCGCACTGGGTGTCCCCGTGTTGATCTTCGGATTGACGATGTCCTTCCTCATCATTACGTTCGCGCCCATCGACCCCGTCCTCTCCATCCTCGGTCAGGATGCAAAGCCCACCGACATCAAGCGGCTCGAAATCGCGCTGAACATCCGCTACGCCGATGGCGGCCTCGTCCCCCTGTGGGACCGGTACCTGATGACGATGACAGATCTGCTGACGCTGGATTTCGGACAGTCCTGGGTCGTCCAGACGAACGTCCCGACGATGAAATTGATCGCCAACAGATTGCCGGCGACGCTCTGGCTCGGTTTCTGGTCGGTCCTCATCGCCCTCTTCGTCGGCATCCCGGTCGGGCTGTACGCCGGGCTCCGGTCGAACACCTGGGGCGATTACATCGCCTCCGCCGGCGGTATCATCTGGCGAGCGATGCCGAACTTCTGGCTCGCGGTCATGCTGTCCGGTCTGCTGACCGCTGGCGGGGCGCTTTCCTGGTTCCGGACGCTCCCACCGAAGACGGACGTCGTCGGGACCTCACCGGCCCTCGGGCAGCTGGCGTCGGGCTTTGCGCCCTTCGCCGGCCTCCCGTACGTCGAGATACTCTGGGTTCCCATTCCGAACCTCGGGCCCATGTTGGAGGCCTTCAAGTGGATTCTCCCGGCCGCCCTCGTGCTCGGGTCGGCCTCGATGGGCAACGAGGTCCGCATCGGCCGGACGGCAGTCCTCGAGAGCATCAATTCGAAGTACATCGACACGGCCAAAGCCAAGGGATTGCGCAACCGGACCATCATCGGCAAACACGTCGGTCGAAACGCCATGATCCCGCTCCTGCCCGTCATCATGGGCGAGTTCTATCTCCTGATCGGCGGCTCTGTCATCGTCGAGTCGGTATTCAGTATTAATGGGCTGGGTAACCTGTTCCTGTCGGCGATATTCGCACCCGACATCCCAGTCCTCATGGCGTTGATCTTCATCTTCATCATCATCCAGATCATGTTCAACATCACGCAGGACCTGCTGTACACCTTCATCGACCCGCGGATCACGCTCAGCGACCGGAACGGGTGACCTACGATGTGTGCAAGTTCAACGAGGTCGACGGCAGAGAAACGACGGCGGGAACGCGACGAGACGACGCTCCGGTCGCGGCTCGCGGCGAACCCGACGCCGGCCCTGAAGTGGTTCGGCGTTGCGCTCTTCCTGCTGGCCCTGCAGTTCGGGGCCTTCCTGAGCGGCACGATGATCGTCGTCGAATCGATCGTCCTTGCTGTGACGGCAATCGTGGACCTCGTCGTTTCGACTGTCTGGGTCGGGGGCGCGAAAGCAGTCATTGCATTCCAGCAGACCATCCTCGGCTACACGACCGGCGTCTTCGAGGTTGCCCAGGGCATACCGACGCTACTCAGCCGCGACGTGATCCCGAACCAGGGGTGGCAGACCGCCGCGAACGGCCCCTGGAAGGGCTCCTTCATGGGGCTCTCGCCCGGCATGGCCTGGGCGCTCCGCGTGGGATTGATCTTCGCGTACGCCTTCTTTTTCGCCTACTGGCTCTACCGGGGCTGGCTGGTCTTCAGGGAGCACTACCGGGCCGCCGACTGGACGCCACGAGACGACGTCATCGACAGACTCCGAGGCCACCGCTGGGCCGAGTTCGGCATCGTCGTCGTCATCATCTACATCACGATGGCGCTGTTCGCTCCGGCACTGGGCCCGTCCACCCTGGACCAGAACGTTCAGTCACCCTATAGCTACGAGATCAAGTACTTCGACGAAGAGGCCGGCGAGGTCGCGACGGTTCCGGCGGGGGACGCGAACTTCTACTCGAAGTCCAAGGGCGCCGGCGAGGAGAACGTCGCGCCGCTCACGTACGACCAGTACGGGCGGTACCACCCCTTTGGGACGATAACCAATGGCCGGGATCTCACCACCATACTGATGTACGGGGCTCGCATCTCGCTGACGGTCGCCACGATCGCCATCGGACTCACTGCCATCATCGCCACGCTCCTGGCACTGATCTCAGCGTATTACGGCGGGACGCTCGATCTCATTATCCTCACCGTCGCCGACGGGTTCGTCTCCGTCCCGATCCTGCTATTGCTCATCATGGTGGGGGCACTCTTCAGCAACCACTGGCTGGCGAACTTCATGGACGGGGGCTTCCTGATAGCGGTCGTCTACGGCATCGTGGCCTGGCCGTTCCTCTGGCGGGCCATACGGGGCCCCGCGTTCCAGGTGGCCGAACAGGAGTGGGTCGACGCCGCAAAGAGCTTCGGCCAGCGGCCGCTGACGATCATGCGCAAACACATGTTCCCGTACGTCGCTGGTTACATGATGATTTACGCCTCCCTGAGCTTCGGGGCCATCATCATCACGCTCGCGGCACTGTCCTTCCTCAACGTCGGCATCCAGCCGCCGACGCCCTCCTGGGGACGGATGGTCGACCTGGGACGCGACTACATCGCCGGGCCGTCCTGGCACATCTCGACGATACCCGGTGTATTGATCGTGATCGTCGTCACCGGGTTGAACGCGCTCGGTGACGGCCTCCGTGACGCCATCGATCCCGAGAGCGAGGGCGGCGAAGAAACGGAGGCCGCCGCCGGAGGTGGTGCCTGATGAGTTCCCAGGTCGGCGTCGCCGCCGAGCGGAAACGCAAGGAACCGATCCTCTCTGTCGAGCACCTCCAGACCGTCTTCCACACCAAGCGCGGCACGATCCGGGCCGTTGACGACATCTCCTTCGACGTCATGCCCGGCGAGACCGTCGGGATCGTCGGCGAGTCTGGCTCCGGAAAGAGCGTCACGGCGCGGTCGATCATGGGTCTGATCGAGTCGCCGGGCGTAATAACCGAGGGATCCTCCATTACGTTCCAGGGCCGCGAACTTACGGATCTCTCCGCCGAGGAGTACCGCCAGGTCCGCGGGAGCGGCATCGGGATGATCTTCCAGGATCCACAGAGCTCGCTCAACCCGGTGTTCACCGTCGGGAACCAGATCAAGGAGGCCCTGAAAGTCAATCAGGGGCTGACCGGCGAGGCAGCGAGAGAGGAGGCCATCAACCTCCTCGAATCGGTCTCAATCCCGGACGCGTCGCGACGGCTGACCGAGTACCCCCACGAGTTCTCCGGCGGGATGCGCCAGCGAGCGGTCATCGCCATGATGCTGGCCTGTGACCCGGAGCTGTTGATCTGTGACGAGCCGACGACCGCACTGGACGTGACCATCCAGGCCCAGATCATCGACCTGCTGCAGGACCTCCAGGACGAGCGGGGCCTCTCCCTGCTCTTTATCACGCACGACATGGGCGTCATCGCGGAAATCGCCGACCGGGTCAACGTGATGTACGCCGGCGAGATAATCGAGAGGGCGTCCGTCGAACGGCTCTTCGGCAACCCCAAACACCCCTACACGCAGGGTCTACTCCAGGCGATTCCGGGCCAGCACGTCGACCGGGACCGCCTGGAGACGATCGAGGGCGAAGTGGCCACGCCGATGGAACCGGCGACCCAGTGTCGGTTCGCCCCCCGGTGTCCGGAGGCCTTCGAGGACTGCGAGCACGTCCACCCGGCCTCCGTCGACCCAACCGCGGGCGAGGAGGAGGAGCACGAGGCAGCCTGCCTCCTCTACCCGGCGGAGATGGCCCGAGACGAGGCGGTCGACTACCACCGGTCGTTGCGGGGCGAGGGGGGTGACGCCGAATGAGCGAGATGATGGACCGGGACGTCGGCGTCGGCACCGGGCCGGGCCAGGAGGTCCTGGTCGAAGTCCAGACCCTCAAGAAACACTACGGTGGCGAGGGCTTCTTTGCCGCGCCGCCGGTGAAGGCCGTCGACGGCGTGAGCTTCGACATCAGGAGGGGCGAGACCCTCGGTCTCGTCGGCGAGTCCGGGTGTGGGAAGAGCACGCTCGGTCGGGTGCTGGTCCAGATCGAGGCGGCCACCGAGGGGACGATTTCCTTCGACGGCACAGACGTCACGACGCTGACCGGCGACGAACTCAAGCACTGGCGGCCGAACGCCCAGATCGTCTTCCAGGACCCCGAATCCAGCCTCAACGACCGGATGACCGTCGGCAGCATCATCCGCGAACCCCTCGATGTTCACGGCTGGAAAAATGCCGCCGAGCGCCGGGAGCGCGTGATGGATCTGCTCCGCCAGGTCGGCCTCCAGGAGGACCACTACTACCGGTATCCCCACCAGTTCTCGGGCGGGCAGCGCCAGCGGATCGGCATCGCCCGTGCCCTGGCACTCGAGCCCGAGTTCGTCGTCCTCGACGAACCGGTCTCGGCCCTCGACGCCTCGGTCCAGGCGAGGATTCTCAACCTCCTCGAGGATCTCCAGAACGAGTTCGACCTCACGTACCTGTTCATCGCCCACGACCTCTCGGTCGTCCGCCACATCTGCGATCGCGTCGCCGTCATGTACCTCGGGAAGATCATGGAACTGGGCCAGACGGAAGAACTCTACACGGACCCGGCCAACCCGTACACCTATTCGCTGCTGTCGGCGATTCCGGAACCGGATCCGACGGCCGACACCAAGCGAATCACCCTGTCCGGGACGCCACCGAGCCCCAGAGACCCGCCGAAGGGCTGCCAGTTCACGACCCGGTGTCCGGCCAAGATCAGGCCCGACGGCTTCCCGGAGGTCTCCGATGCGACCTGGGAGGCACTCGAGCGCTATCGCGAGGCGATCCGGGAGCGGTCCCGCCTCGGGTTCACCGGACGGGAGCGACTCCGCCGACGGATCGGCATGTTCTCGAAGTTCGACGACGTCGACGAGGCGGTGGCGGACCTCTTCGAGCCGGTCGAGGCCCCTGCTTCCGTCATGGATCCCGTCCGGGAGGCGGCCGAACTGGTGAAGGAGGGGTATCCTGACCGGGCACGGGACCTGTTGAACGAGGAGTTCGACAGCATCTGCGACGAGGAACGACCGGAACTGCACGTGGTCGGTGACGGCGACAGACTCAGTTACTGCCACCGCCACGAGGGCGGCTACGCCACGCCGGCGGACGTCATCGAGTCCAGGACCTAATGGGCTCCAAGCGTTTCCTCAGACTGGTCGAATTCTGCCAGTGGGTCATCGCCGCGAGTACTGCCGTCGTCGCGGTCTTCCTCGGGCTCGGGCTGGTCGTGGGCGGCGACCTCCTGACCGGCAAGTACTTCCTCTTCGTCGTCGGATTCCTCCTCTTCGGTATCGGCACGATCATGGTCCAGCCCACGCGGCCACAGGAAGCTGCCCAGCTCGATCACGCAGACGGGCGCGGGTCCGGCCGGATCGGGGGCGGGCAACCGGGACTATCGGGCGCAGAGGACGACCGGGACCGGGGGTTCGACGAGCAGTCCCTCCAGTTGTCGGCGCTCCGAAAACGAGTCCAACTCCAGCGATCCCGCGAACATCCCTCCGAAGCGAAGCTCGTCGCGATCGGCCCGATCTCCGCCCGGCAGCTTCCGTTCGATGACCGGGTCGGTCGGGGTCCGAAGGTGTTCGTCACCGGCCTCGTGGTCCTCGCCGTGTCCTTGCTCCTCGAGATAGCCGGGGTGCAAATATAGCGCCTTGGGGCGCCGTCGACCCTCCAGCACCCTTTACTGTCCAACCCCCATTACGATCTGTATGGTACGACGAAGCGAAGACGGCCCGACCGAGGGCGATGCGATTCCGGACTCCGACGTCCTGACGGTGGGGTGGCAGGAAACAGTCCAGGACATGCGCGCGATGGCCGCCGACCGGGTGGAAAAGGGCTACGACCCACTCGCAATCCCCTCCCACAACACTGCCCCGATCGCGCCAGGCGACGGGGACGACGAGCGATTCGGCCTCTCCCACCTCGCCGACAGCGACGACGCTGATCGCTTCGTCGAGTTCTACGAGGGCCGGGACTTCTCGGACACCGGCGTCTACCAGACGGTCGACGGCGGGACCGTCTTCATGGTCACCGAGCACATCGACTACGACAACGAACAGATCGTCTTCATCGCCGGCGCCTTCCGCCTCATCGACGCCTCGGCCACAGTCCGTGCCGCAATGGAACGCGGGAAGATGTACACCTACGTCCGTGCCCTCGACCAGACTCTCCTGGGCACCTTCGAACACGGCGACCCCTCCGACTTCTTCCCCAATCCCGACGTCTACTACTCCGCCGGCCCGAACATCTGAGGCGCCTTGTCGCGAACCTCGATCAGCCGACCACACGTTGCAAGCCGGCCACCTCCAGGAATCGGTACCACGCGGACCGTTCTCGGTCCGGTACGCATCGTGATTCCGGACTTGCTGAAATTCGCTTCGGTAAATCGCCCTACAGAAATGAATTTCAGATTACAGTTAAGGTGGTGTCCGTCCTAGGTGTACATGTCATGAACGCATACGACGATTCGATCCACCCGGTACCGACCTGGAGTGCCCACAGCACCCCACGGTCGCTGGTCGTCGCGGTCATCCTCGCGATCGCGCCGTTCTTCGCGGCCGTGGCGCTGACGTACCCGCCCGTTGCGGCGGCCCTGCTCGCGGTGGCCGCGGCACTCGCCGTTGCGCCGGCGACCGGCCGACGGCTGGTCCGTGCGGTCCGGCGGTCGGGACGACACCAAGAGTGAGGTGCAGCAGTAGGCACTGAGAACGACTGATCGCCCACGCTGGCACCGCTCCGATTCGGCCCGCCCTCGCCTCGGGCTCCCACCACCCTGGGCCATTCCCCGCCCTGGGCCCTTCCCCGCCTTGGGCTC
>JAZKTI010000137.1:0-7114 GCA_036625635.1 Haloarculaceae archaeon | reverse complement strand
CTTCGCCCGGCTCGCCTGAATCGCCCGCCCCGCCATCCTCGCCTGCGTCGCCCGCCTCGCCGAACTCGCCTGAATCGCCCGCCTCGCCGAACTCGCCTGAATCGCCCGCCTCGCCGAACTCGCCTGCGTCGCCCGCCCCGCCATCCTCGCCTGCGTCGCCCGCGTCCCCGTCCCCGGCTTCCTCGGCCGTCCCGCCGACCTGCCCCGGCTCGCGCTCGAAGACCTCGAGGACCATGGCTTCGAACTCGGTACGTTCCTGGTCCTCGTAGTAGAGCCGATCCGTCTCGGGTAGGTCCGCGAGGCGGTCCTTGTAGGGGAGGTCCTCCTCGTCTTCGAAGGCCTCGCCGCCGCCGTGGCGTGCGGCGACGAGGGCGTAGAAATCGTCGGGGACATCCACGTCGACGCCGCGCTCGTCGGCGATCGCTTCGACCATGTCCGGCTGGATCCCGTGGGAATCGTAGAGTTCCACGAGTTCCGTCGTGGGGATCTGGTCGCCGGCGCGGGCGTATTCGTCGGCGAGCTGGCGAACCTTTCTCGTCCCGCGCTCTAGGGTCTCGCGGTACTTCTCGACTTCCGTCCGGACCATGTCCCGGATCGTGTCGCGGTTCTCGTACCCGAGCCGGTCGGCCTGCATGTCCACCAGTTCGTCGAGGGGGGCGTCGACGCCGACGGTGTCGAGCATGCGCTTGGTCCGCCGGAGGACCATCCGGGCGAGGTAGCCCGTGCCGACGTTGGAGGGGACGATGCCGTCCCCGAGCATGTACGCGAGCGTGCGGCAGTGGTCCGCCGTGGCGTAGACCGACTCCAGGGGTTCCATCAGCTCCCGGAGCCGCGTCTCGCTCACCCCGACCTGGTCGGCGATGTTGTCCCGGGCGGCCTCGACGTCCTCGGCGGCGTCGATGTCGAGGTTGCCCGCCAGTTTGGCGGCGTGGTGGACGACGGCCTCGTCGTCCTCCCCGTACTCGAGCCCGGCGTTCTCCCGGAGGAAGGCGATCATCTCGGGGTAGACGGCGTCGTAAACCGTGGGCGTTCCCTGGCTCATCCAGGTCCACCGCTCGAGGCCGTACCCGGTGTCGACGACGTACCGGTCCATCTCCGAGTACGTGTTGCCGTCCTTCATTTCGACGTCGCCCTCGGGGTCCTGCTCGTACTTCATGAAGACCAGCGTCGCCAACTCGGCCCCTTTGTAGATGACCTCGAAGGCCGGCCCCGCGTTGCCCCCGCCGACCCAGGGATCCTCGATGAGGCTGACTGCCTCGCGTGGCGCCCCCATCTCGTCGAGCAGGTCCATGCAATGCTCGACGGTCTCGTCCTTCCAGTAGACCTCGCCCTCGTAGGCGTACTTGTCACCGGCCTCCTCGGTGGCATTGAAGGCGTGGTGGGCCATCATCTCGAAGGCCATCGTGTGGCGACCGGTCGTCCCGACGTTGTCGATGTCCTGCATCCGGATGCAGGGCTGGCTGATCGTCAGGGGGTTCGCCGGCGGGGGCGACTGCCCCGAGGTGACGTGTGGCTGAAAGTCGTAGATGGAGGCCTGCGTGAGCAGGACGTCGTCCCGCCACCGGTTGGCGGCGACGGGGTAGGGGTCGATCCGCTCGTGGTCCCGATCTTCGAAGAAGGAGAGGAAGACCTCGCGCATCTCCTCGAGCGTGTATTCCTCGTCGAAGCCCGGGTCGTCGATGAAGTCGTAAGTCTGGCAGGGTGGCTCGCCGCAGGTCTCGCGCGTCTCGTCGAGCGTCCAGAAGTGGTCCCCACACGAGACGCACTCCCGCCGCTGGAACCCCTCGTCCTCGAAGTAGTCGAGCCGATACTCGGACTCCAGATCGCTCATTGTTGCCCCAAACCTGCCGAGGGGCGCCTAAAACAGTTCCGAAGGGGTCGGTCGGAGCGTCGCGTCGGCGGCTCCGACCGTATGAGGCCGGAGGTCGGGGGGATCCGTCGAACCGGCCTCTTCGTCGACGACTGGGCGGTTCCTCGGGACCGTCACCTGGACGGAGGGTGTAATCGATCACGACCACACGCCGTATCGTACGTAAGCCGCGCCAGTTTCTGGCAAGATTCATGCCTCGCCCCATTGAGACCCATATATAGTGGGTGCAACCGTCGTTTGGGACGTCTCCCGACTTGGTTTTTCGTTCGGCGAGATCAGCGGAGGGGTAGGGGATTCGATTACTGTGCTCCCGCTCGTTTTCGCAATCGGCGGGCTGTCGGAGTTCTCGGTGGGGACGACCCTCCTCGGATTCGGGATCTTCCGGATCGTCTGGGCCTGTCATACGGGGCTCCCATACTGTCGAACCGATGACGGCCCACGCGGCACCCCAGCATAAACCCTTCAGCCCGTCCCGTCGAGCGGGACCCCTCGGGTGAATTATCGCCTCGAACGCCGGTCACAACCGCAGGTGCGACGTCGAGTCCGGGATCCCGTCCCCGTCGTCGACGCCGCCCTCGTGCTCGAACTCGTAGTCCTCGGCAGTCAGGTAGACGCCCCGGCGATTCACCGCGATGTCGACTGCCACGAGCGGACTGCCGGCCGCGGGGCCGTTGTCGCAACTCCCCTCGCAGGTGTCGAAGAGCGAGCCGTGTTTCGGACAGACCAGCTGACCGTCGCGGGTCACAGCGCCCACGTCGCCGCCGCGGTCCAGCCGCTGGGCCTCGTGGGTGCAGGTGGTTATCCAGGCCGCGACGCCGTCGTCGCCGTCCTCGCCGTCCTCGCCGTCCTCGCCGTCGCCGCCGTCGCCGCCGACGCCGCCGTCGCCGCCGTCGTCGCCGTCCTCGCCGTTGTCGCCCTCGTCGTATGGAACGACGGTGATCTCCGCCGCATCGTTCCGAGGGTCGGTCGCGGTGAAGAGGTACGAACCCGCCTCGTGGACCGCCTCGACGGTCGTCAGTCTGGTCGGCACTAGCGGGTGTGGCGGTCACCGAGCAATATCAGTTCCGGGATTCAGTGCGAGCGGGTCAGGGTGAGAATCACGATCGGTTACGAGTCCATGTCGTCGCCGCTTGCCGCGTTCCCACGGCGACAGGACGGCCAGGCCAGAACAAATTCCAGTCGACGACACGTACGTCGTCGAATCGCTCGAAGTGGGACACGTTCGCCGTGAGGACCGGAAGCTATTCGGTCCGCGCCGTCGCGGCGACGTAGACGGCGTGTCAATCGTGTAGCCGAGCACCCTCCTCCTTCAGCGTCGCAATGATGTCCGCTGCAGCGGTGGCGACACGTCTCGAAATCGGGACGATCTCGAATCGAGCCAGCAGTCGTTCGAGCGCCTCCATCGCCTCGTGATGGGTCGTGCTTCCACGTTCGTATTGCAGGGTTACGCCGAGCCGGAGTTCGGTGATCGATACCATACTGATCGGGTCTCGTGCCTCCTCGTCGAGGGCTCGCACTTTCCGATCGATCTCACCCCGATCGATCTCGCCCCGATCGACGGCCACGAGCACGGCCAACTCAAGGAGCTTCATCGTCGAGGCGTTCCATCGTGCACTCGCTCACGTCGCCGAGCGTCGACCTGACTTCCTCGGCTGTCTCTCGATCGAGGATTCGCTGACCGGTCACGTCGGCCAGTCGACCGCCCTCCTCGAGTCGCCTCGCGATGAGTTCGCTGAAGCTCCGGTCCCCTTTCTCCCGCTTCAGTCGCCGGGATACCTCGTCGGAGATTGCGATATTCTTGCTCATGTGCGATGTATGGATACCAATGCACGAACATCTACGTCCCGGCAGGACTGGCGAAGGGATTCCACCGGGGGGGTACCGACCTCGCCGGCCTTCACTCGCCCTGCAACGCGAGCGACGCCAGCAGCGCCTCGAGCTGGATCCGCTCGCTGGCGCCCTCGGTGATCCGGTAGTCGGCCTCGCCGATGCGGTCGAGCAGCCGCACGGCGCGTTCGTCCTCGAGGTCGAACTCCCAGACGGCCCGGTGGAGCTGGTCGATGACGTCGCCGCCGGCGATCCCCTCCTCGGTCAGGAGGTGATCGAGCCGGGAACGGGCGGCCGTGAAGTCCCCGTCGAGAGCCGCCTCGACCATCTCCCTGATGTCCTCGGGCCGCGCGGTCGAGGTCACCTCGAAGACGGCGTCCTCGTCGACGACGCCGCCGGTCACGGCCGCGGCCTGGAGTCCGTTGATCGCCTTCCGCATGTCCCCGCCGGCCGCGTAGACGAGTGCGTCGACGCCGTCGTCGGTCAGTTCGATGTCCTCGTCCTCGGCGACGATGTGGAGTTGCTCGGTGATGGCCTCGTCCGAGAGCGGCGAGAAGCGGAAGACCGCACACCGGGACTGGATGGGATCGATGATCTGACTCGAGTAGTTACAGGAGAGGATGAACCGGACGTTGTTCGAGAACTGCTCCATCGTCCGGCGGAGGGCCGACTGGGCGTCGTCGGTGAGGGCGTCGGCTTCGTCGAGGAAGATGATGCGGTAGTCCGCACCCCCGAAGTCGGTCCGCGCGAAGCTCTTGATCCGGTCCCGGACGACGTCGATGCCGCGCTCGTCGGAGGCGTTGAGTTCGAGGAAGTTGTCCCCCCAGTCCTCCCCGTAGAGTTCGCGGGCGACGGCTTGCGCTGCGGTCGTATTGTGGACGACCGTCGGAACGGTGCCAGCGACGAAGTTGCCAGTCCGGGGCACGGTGAGGTCGTAGACGAACCGTTCGCCTGTGATCGATTCGACAGCGTTCACCTCGTCGAAATAGAGGTCCCCGTCGGCGAGCGGGGCGAGTGTGTCCATGGCCTCGATTGTCTCGATCGATGCCATGGCAGCGAGTTCCGCTTCCAGGCCGTCCACCAACGTCGAGAACCTCGTCATCGAACGGAGGTCGTGGTCGTCCTGTTCGAGCAGGTTCCGGACGTCCGTCCCGGTCAGACCACAGCGGTCGGCGACGTGCTCGTATGGCACGTCGAGTAGGTCGAACGTCGATTTGACAGTCGTCTGGATGGCTTCGACGTTCACCGTCCTATCGTCGGATTCCGACGTTCGCTCAAGCAACTGCTGGACCCGCGCCGCGTATGGTGTCCGCTCTCCCTGCGCATATTCGAGCAATCTATCGACTCGTATACCGGTATCCGAACCCAGTTCTCGTCTGACCTCGATTGGCTCGAGACGGTCGCGTGAGGCGACCCACGTCGCAGGTACCCGGCCGAGCCGCTCCACCGCCGGGCGGATAGCCTGCAGTCGTTCAAGGGCCTCCTGTACCCCCTCGAGTTTCCTGGAGGCTTCGTCGAGAAGGTCATCTAGGGCCCGACGGTAGGTCCGACGACTGGCTGTGTCCGAATCGAGCGTTTCCGGTATGTACGCCGATATGGTGAGGTCGAGCCGCGTACAAAGGGTTTCGACAGCGTGCTGCTTCGGAATCGTGTCGTGGTTCGGATTACCGGTCCGTTCTGTGTTCTTCTCGAGTCGCCTCGCTTTCTCCTCGATCGTGAACCCGATCTGGCGTTCGAATCGGGAGAGGTGGTCCGCACTCGATATATAGAGTGTGTGATAGGTTCGGGCCGGACCACTGCCGTTGGTCGCCCGCTTCTCGTGGCGCTTCCGGCGAACCGGGATTCCGAAGCCCGCGAGCAGGTAGGCCAGGAGCGTGATAACCTCGCCGCGCTTCTGTGTCAACTCGAGAATCCCCTGCTCGGTGACGTGGCCTTCGGCGTCGAACACGGCTCCGAGGAACGCTCGTTGGGAGGCGTTGTCCGCCCGGAGGAGCGTTGACCCGATTCCGGCGCCCCGTTCTTCCTCGAAGACATCGAAGCACCCGGCGAGGAACTCCGTCAGGGTCTTGTTTCCTACCACGACGAAGGGGACGCCCTTTTGTTCTCCTCGACTCGGTTCGACGTCAAAGAGCGACCGCGCGGTCGCCTCGAACCGGTCGAGCAGCGAACTGTCCGTATTGTAGAACTTGATTCGGCTTCCGTCGATCTGGGCTTCGCTGATTGCTAGCCCCAGGAACTCGGCGAGTGCGGGTGTAACCTCCCACGGGGGAACGATCGAATTCGAACGGCTGTTGTTCGAGGGGGCAATATTCTGGATGCGTTCGACCCCCTTCCGAAGCTCGTCCGCGTCGAGGTCCAGCGACCGGCAATACTCGAGGGAACAGACCGAACTCGGTTCCGAGAGGGCGACGTGTTTGGTCTCGCGACGGATTCGATTCACGTTCTTTCGGGACGTTTGGGCCCGGGTCGCAATCTCGCTGACGGACGCTCCATTCCTGAATCCCCGGACGACCTCGCCTTTCGTCCCGACGAACTCCTCTTCGCGTGGTATCTCGTGCTGACGAGCGAAGTCTTCGTCGAGGGAGACGAGGGTCCGTTCTCCGTCCATCGACGAAATCCAGTCGAGTGCGGTGTCGGTCTCCGGGAGCGGCGCTTCGAGGGGTCGGACGAGTCGATCTTCCGCCTCGAGATTGTCCGCCCGTCGCCATTCGAGCCCCCCTGCATCGACCACCAGCAGCTTGTGTTCGGGTGTCACCTGGAGATCATTCCCGTCGCGGGTCTGGACCTCGACCAGTTCGTTAGCTCGCTTCCGGAAGACGTGGGACGGCTCCTCGTACTCGAACTCCCCGGACTGCGAGAGGGACAGGACGGACAGACCGTCGTCGTTCGGTTCGAAGCCGTTCACCTCGCCGACGACGGAATCGATCCGTGCCACTCCGTCGTCAGTGAGGACCGGCGTCTCGCCGGTCACACACTTGCCGATCCCTGCCTGCCCCGAAAACAGCATGTGTGGCAGGTCATTCCGCTCGACGTAGCTCTTCAACCGTTCGGTGATCGCCCCCTGGCCAACGATATCGTCCAGCGTCCTGGGACGATACTTCTCGATCCAGACCTCCTCGCGGCCCGATCGTGAAGTCCGGGCCTCAGCCGCCGAGTCCCCCTCACTGTCTGGTCCCTGGGCCTCGGATGCTCCCTCAGCTTCCACCTCTTCCCCGGTATTGTCCCCTGGTTCCGTGCCTGCCTTCTCGTCGGCGTCGCTCATGGCACGAGGGACGGCGCGATGGTTGATAAACTCCCCGAGAGGCCACGAGCGGAGCGGCTGTCTCTGGAGTGAGATGCAATCGTTCGTGGCGTCTGTGGGGCCCGTCACGGACACGATAGGAGGTATCGAGCGTCCAATCAGGAGAGGAACGGAGA
>JAZKTI010000136.1:0-7248 GCA_036625635.1 Haloarculaceae archaeon | reverse complement strand
GTCCGTTCCCCCCTTGCCCCTTCGCCCGTCCGTTTCCCTCTTGCCCCTTCGCCCGTCCCCTTTCCTCTTACTCCCCCTCCCTATCGGGCGACTGAAACCTCACCCCCGGTGAGCGGAACGATGCCCCTCATTCCTCCCGTCGCTCGCTCCGGGGCACGACCTCGGCGACGTCGCCCGCATCCTCGAGGGTGAGGGTCAGCGAATCGCCGTCGGCGGTGAAGGTGAACCTCGCGTCGAGAGGATCACGGCCGTGGACCTCTTCCTCGTAGTCCATGATCACCTCGTTCAGTCGTTCCGAGTCCGGACTGATCGGGTTGATACCGTGTGTGGTCAGGAAGTCGAGCAACTCCTGATTCCCGAGAAGGGCGAGCGAGAACACCCCTGCCTGGGAGAAGGGGCAGTTGGTGCACCGGATGTAGTGACCCACCTCGTACCGGTTTCCACACGTCGGACAGAGATCGGCGGCCCGATCGTGGTCCTGGCAGAGATTGACGTTCATCTGGACCGTCGCTGAACACCGCGGGCAGACCCCACTCGCCGCCGGAAGGCGTTCCGAGAGGTTCCAGGTCCGGGCGGCCCTGTGGACCTCGGTCGGTGTCCGGTCCTGGACGCCGGCAGGCGGGAGGTGAAGGTAGCCGAGGAAGCCGTACTCCGCTGGTACGTCGGCCGACTCGGGGACGTGGTCGCCGGGGTAAACACCCGCACACTCCGTGCAGAAGGCGGCGACTCGCTCGTGCCGGAAACTAATCTCCACCGGCGCCCCGCAGAGGTGACAGACGGACTCGACGGGAGTCCGGTCGATGACAGGGTCGTCGGTGACGGCACCCGAGAGGATGGCCTCGACGACGCGACTCCCCGCTCGCCGGAGGTCGTAGCCCTCGTCGGTCGACTCGACGAAGTACCCGACCAGCTTGTCGAGGTGGTAGTTGAACTGGCCGGAGTCCCGCAGGTCGACCTGCTCGTGCAGCGCCGAGAACGAGAGCGGATCCTCGGCGTCGGCGAGCGCCTCGAGAATCTGGACGCGGGTCTCGTTGCCGAGTAACGAGAACGCCTCGTCGGGGGCGAGCGTCCATCCGTCGCCGTCCGCTCCGTCGGTTGGCATAGCTATCCCTTCGACCTTTGGGACCCTAAATCCGGGGACCGGTGGACCGAGCGGGCGAAATCCGGCGGTCGCTACACAGTCAGTACCCGGAACGGGATTGGTCGTCGTGTTCGCACCGCGCCCTTTTTACCGACTGGCTCCAAGACGCTATATGGCAGTCGCTAGCACGGGTAGCGGACCCGTCGCGACCGGGAGTGCCCTCGCCTCACAGGTCCACCCCGTTTTCATGCTGCCGGCCCTGGCGACGGCAGTGTTCGGGGCGCTGCTGGCCGGCGACGTGAACCTCACCACCGCCGGGCTCCACACGCTCGCCGTCGGGCTGGGTCTCTACGCGGCCCACGTGACCGACGGCTACGTCGACTTCTACATCCGGGACGAGGACGACACCCATCCGCTCTCCCGTCGCGGGTGTCGGGTCGCCCTCTGGGGCGCCGGTCTGGCGTTCTGGGTGGTCGCCCTGACTCTGGGCGTCCTCGCGGGGCTGGGAGCCCTGCTGATAACGGTCCCGGGCTGGCTCGTGGCAATGGCCCACGCACCCCAGCTCGACACGAATCCATTCGGGGCCACGCTGGGCTACCCAGCGGGTATCTGCCTGGCACTGCTCGGCGGGTACTACGTCCAGGCGGGGCGGTTCTCCGCGACCGTCCTGGGCCTGGCCGCCTGTTTCCTGGTGGTCCTGGCGGGGATCAAGGTCGTCGACGACGCCACGGACGTCCACTACGACACCGGCATCGGCAAGCGTACAGTCGCCGTCGTCGTCGGCCCAGCGCGGGCCCGCCAGGTCGCGTTCGCACTGGTCGGAGCAGGGTCCGTGGGCGTGGTCGGCATGGCGATGACCCTTCCCGGCATTCCGCCGAGTGCGGGCCTGGCCGTCCTGCCCTTCCTCGCCGTCGCGGCGCTGGCGTGGCGAGCGGGGCCCGAACTGGCCACGAAGCTGCTCGTCCGGGGATCCTATCTCCTCCTCGCCGTGCTCGTCTGGGCCGTCTGGTTCGATCCGCTCGGGTGAGGAGCGTATCGATCGAGGCTCGCATCGCCGCGAGAACGAACCACCAGGCCACCCTCGCTCTCCGGGGGAGCCAACGGCCGCGGTTTCGATTCCCGGAAGCGGGGAGACGAGTTGTCGACCCCCGCCAGCGGCGCGGAAACGCCGATGGCTTTTAGCGATGCGATTCGTACGACCCTCGGTATGAGCGAGACGCCCCCGGAGGCCGGCGGCACCGACGAGCCAGCCGATCGGGACGAACTCAGGTTGCGTCTGTACGAATCCCTCGAGCGGCGGGTGGAACTCGAGCGGGAATCCCGCCTCCGGCGGCTCCTCTGGAGCGGTATCGCCATCGTCGGCCTCCTGGGATACGCCATCGCCGTCGGCCCGGCTGCGGTGGTCGCACTCACGCCCATCCTCTTCGGCCTGGTCGTCATGGACGCACTCCGGACGACCGTCACCATCTGGTACCTGCAGCGCCACCTCGTCCAGGTCGAGGCGGAGCTGCGCGATCGAGAGCCGCTGTTCTCCTGGGTCTCCCGGTACGGCTCCCTCAGCGGCGGGCGCTCGCTCGAACTTTCGGGGGTCAACCTCAACGAGATTCCACGCATCGCGCTGTACGTGCTGCTGGTGACCGTCTACCTCGCGCTGGTCGCGCTCTCCTTGCAGGTCTGGCCGGCCGGTGACGCGGGGGCGGCAGCCTTCGCCGTCAGTCGCACCCAGCTCCTCGTCGGCTACGGCCTCTTCACGGTCGTCTTCGGGCTCATCGTCGCCGTCGTCTACCTGAACTTCAAGCGGCTTCGCCGGTCGATCGCGGATCGGACGCTGCCGGAGCGTGTGGGCGGGCGCGAGTGATCCTCGCCGAAGGGTGCCGATCGCCGCTCGAACCTCGGCGCGGGGAGCCCCTTCGATTCCGAACTATCGTTCGTGGGAAGGCCATTCACTTCCCGCAGGTCACGTGCGGGAAGTATCGTGGCGACTCGTCCTCGGTCGCGTAGACGTAGACGCCGGTCTTGGCGACGCCCGAAAGCGTCTCCCCGATCGGGAGCGCGCCCAGGACGGCAACCGCGGCGAGTGCGACCGCGACGCCCAGGCCTACCACGGTCCCGATCTGGGCGAGCAGGAAGGCGATCCCACCGACGCCGAGTCCCAGCAGGACGCGGATGACGGTCACGATGTCGACGCCGGCATCGCTTCCGAGCGACACGCCCCAGACGTCCTACAGGATGGCGCGGCTCCGGGAGACCATCCCACGGACGGAGGTGTCCTGGAAGACGACCACGGGGACGACAAAGTGGGTCAGCACACCCCAGACGAGTCCGGAAACTGCGGCGAGGAGTTGCCCGGCGGTTTCGTTGGACTCCCCGATGGCGTGGATGATGAGGCCGACGACGGCAGCGATAATCGCCCAGGTGAGGAGTTCCCACGTATGCGCCCACGCGACGGCGAGGCCGTCTCTGACGGAGGGGGTGTCGCCGTTGAACGCTTCGCGAGTGGCGTGCATCAGCGCGGCCGTGAAGAACGCCGCGAGAAACGTCTCCCCGACGTAGGCGACGACGAGTCCACCGTAGAGGAGCGGCGATTTCTCGACGTCGCCGAGGAGAAAGACGCTGCCGAACAGCGTCCCGAGGACGGCGAGTTCGGCGAGACCGCCGAGGGCGGTGAACCAGAGCAGGTGGGGGTGGTCGCGCAGGACGGCGATGCTCCGGTGCGCGAGGGCGAGTCCGGTTCGCAAACGGCCGACGGGGCCGATACGTGAAGATACGCCGGACACCGATATGACCGCGACCGCCGGTCCGACCGTTCTGGAACCCCTATGTGGCGGTACTCACGATCTTGACCACGTCGCCCTCCGACAGTTCGTGGTCCTCGCCGATGCGGCGCTCGGCGCGCGCGTCGACGGCGTGGAGGTAGCCCTCGCCGATGTCCGAGTGGACGGCAAAGGCGAGGTCCTTCGGTGTCGACCCCTCCGGGAGGAGATGGGCGTCTGGCAGCACGGTGCCCTGGCCGTCGGTCCACCGCGTCTCGTTCTCGACGGGATAGGCCGTGAACATGTCCAGAACGTCGTAGACGGCGGTGTCGAGGGCCTCCTGCACCCCGGTGCCACCCCACTCCTGCATGACCTCGCGGATGCGTTCGAGGCCGGCGGCCTGCTCGTCGCTGACGTCGCCGACGATCTCGAAGTCGGGATCGCCGGGATCGTAGTCGACGATGCCCGCCTCGACGCCGCGCCGGAGCGCCAGTTCGCCGTCGGCGGTCGTCGGGATGACCATGTCAGCGGCAGATCGAAGGCTTTCGAGGTGGTCCTTGGGGGCGACGTCGGCCTTGTTCGCCACGACGACGATCGGTTTCGTCCGCTCGCGGATGTCGCTCGCCAGGGCCTCCCACTCGGCGCCGCCCCACTGGATCGGGTCCTCGGGGTACTCGAGTTCCCGGAGGGCCCTGGCGACGTCCAGGTCGGTCGCGCCGATGCCCGTGAGCATCTCCGTGAGGGCCCCGTCGATGTCGAACTCCGGCGAGCGAGACTTGCGCTCCAGGGACTCCCAGTTGCGCTCGATGATCGAGGCGAGCCAGAGGTCCATCTCCTCCTCGACGAAGTCGAGATCCTCGAGCGGGTCGTGCTCGCCGACCTCGACCGGTTCGCCCTCGGCGTCGGTGGCGCCCGCGGCGTCGACGACGTGGAGGATGGCGTCGGCGTTCGTGAGTTCGTCGAGGAACTGGTTGCCCAGCCCGCGGCCCTCGTGGGCGCCCGGGACGAGGCCAGCGACGTCGAGCAATTCGACGGGCACGTACCGCTTGCCGTCGTGGCACCGCTCGTTGCCACACCGCTCGGCCAGGTCGAGACAGGGGCACTCCGTCCGGACGTGGGTCACGCCCCTGTTCGGGTCGATGGTTGTGAACGGGTAGTTCCCCACGTCCACCTCGGCCATCGTCGCAGCCGTGTAGAAGGTAGACTTGCCGGCGTTGGGCTTGCCGGCGAGCGCGAGGGAGTGCATGGCCTCCTGTTCTCGGGACCCGCGAAATTGTCTTTCGGTCCGGAGCAGGAGCGATGCCGGATCCTGCCGGCTACAATCGAGGACTCAGTCGGTCGTCGCGACGTCGGCGTCCTCGTCGTGGCCGTTCGTTCGATTGTCGGCCCCTCCCTCGTCGCTCATCCGCCGGTCGTCGGCCGTCCGGCCGTCATCGTCGCTCATCCGCCGGTCGTCGGCCGTCCGGCCGTCCTCGTCGCGAGCTCCGTCGCCATCGGCTTCGGCAGCCACGGCGGCCACGATGTCTTCATCCCCCTCGTGATCCCTCTCTGTCTCCGTCCCCTCATCTGCCACCTGGCCCTCCCCTGTCTCCGCCTGCTTCTCGGCCGCTTGATCGCTCCGGACCTCCTCGCCTGATTCATCCCCGAGGCCATTGTCCGGATCGCCGTCGTCGACTTCGTCAGGGTCGCCGTCGGGCTCTGGCACGGTGTCCTCGACAACGACGGCCTCATCCAGGACCTGGTCGTCCACGATCGTCGTGCCGCTCCGGGCCCGGATCTCGCCCCCGACGGACGCGTCGGTGTGCACCTCCACGTGCTCGCCGGCGACGTCGCCCCGAACCTCGGCGCCGGCGCCGACGGCCACGTCGCCGTTCCGCGTCGTGACGTTACCGGCGATCTCGGTCCCGCTGCCGACGGTGACGTCGTCCTTCCCCCGGAGTCCGCCGAAGATCTCGTTGTCGCGGCCGACGACGAGTGACTCCGCGCGAATGTTCCCGTGGAGGCGGCACTCGTTCCCGATCCGGGCCGGGGTCGAGACCCGCCAGGCGTCGTCGCCGACGCTGGCCCCCCTGGGAATGACGACGGGCTGGTATTCGCGGTCGCCGTCGTCCACGAGCGCGGAGAGCATCTCTTCGGCAGCCTCCTCCTCGCCGATGCGGAGGAGTTGCGAGAGGTAGATGAACAGGAAGACGATCGTCGGCATCGGGTTCCGGATAACGATCCAGCCGTTGGCCTCGAAGCCGTCCTCGATATCGACGTCGTCGCCGATGTCGAGGTCCCCAGCGACCTTGAGTTCGCCGTCGATCTCTACGCGCTCGCCGAGGTAGGCGTCCTCGCCGACGAGGACATTGTCACCGACGACACACCACATGTCCAGCCGACAGTCTCCCTCGGCCTCGATGTGACCGCCGAACTTCACGCGCTCCCCGGCGATGACGGTCCGCCCCCGGACCCCGAACTCCACGGTAGTCTGGCCCCCGACGATGATGTCCCCCGATGCCACCAGGTCGTGTTCCTCGACGGTGGTCCCGTCGGGGATGACGAGTTCCTCCAGCGGGTCGGAGCGAAGCGACGGCACTGTTGGGGCATACACCGATTTCGAGGATCTTAAAGCCCGAGGACCGGTCTGACGTGCGTCTGACGAGTGTCAGACGGCTCCCCTCGAATGGGGACCACTCACCCGCGGATTCGGCGCCGTCGCTCGCCATCGGTGCTCCCGCCAGCCGGGTGCGGTGGGCCCGCCAGCCGGGTGCGGTGGGCCCGCCAGGACGGCGCACTCGTGGGCCGACTCGATACCACTGGTCTCGACGGCGAGGCCGCCGAGGACCGCTCCGACCCCGGGGGCGATGAACAGGTCGATGCCCGTCCAGAGGACGCCCACCATGACGTGCAGGCAGGTGTGTATGTCGGGCGAGCCATCGGTAATCGCATATATGAGGGCCAGGACGGGCACGACGACCTCCACGATGGCAACGAGCGGGTTCGCACGGTCGGGCAAGCCGGCGAGGGTCCCGCTGACGGTGCGCACCATGGGCTATCGTGCTCCTACAACGAGCAAAAGCGTCGGGGTCGCCGCCGTTTGCTCCGCCAGGCGGTACCTACAGGCTTACAAACCCCAATTACCTACCCGAACGTATGACCCTCCTCTCCTTCGACGAGACCGGCGTCGACGTGGTCTACGAGGGCACCGAGTTCCGTCTCGAGAAACCGCTCATCGAGGAGGCCATCGGCAAGTCCTATCCGGACGTCACGGACCACGAGATCCTCCAAATCGTCGACGAAGACCCCGCCATCTCGGGCGAACCGCGGCGGATCGCCGACATCGTCTGACGCGAATTCCGCCAGCGGCGTTCCGGCCGGCCCGATCGCCGGCTCGAGTGGCCGGCACGTTCCGGGCGGTCCGTCGGCCCGATC
>JAZKTI010000135.1:0-7405 GCA_036625635.1 Haloarculaceae archaeon | reverse complement strand
GCCGTCGCCGCCGGCGGTCGTCGTCCCACCGTCGCCGGTGCCGTCGCCGTCGCCGGTGCCGTCGCCGGTGCCGTCGCCGTCGCCGCCGGTCGTGGTTGTCGTGTCGCCGTTACCACCACACCCCGCGAGGCCCACGACCCCGGCCGCACCGAGCGCCCGGATCGCGTCCCGTCGGGTAAGATCTCGTCTCATCGATTCGCCACCTCTCGCCGCCATCGAGTCGCACCGCTGGATTTTTCAGTGCGGGCCATTCTCATTACAGCTGGCATCGCTTCACAATAAATCCTCGCATTACTGCAACGAACCGGCGGCGATTCCCCGCCGCGGGCAGGCGGAGGGCCACGCCGTGGGCGCCCGCGTGGCCAAACCTTTTGACCCTGTGTTGCGGACCCACGCTCGTGCAAACCAGCCATGACTGAGGCCCCGTTCCTCCGCATGGAGGACATCTACAAGGAATTCCCCGGGGTGGTCGCGAACGATCGGGTGGATTTCACCGTCCGACGTGGCGAGATCCACGGCCTCCTGGGCGAGAACGGTGCGGGAAAGAGCACCCTCATGAAGATCCTCTACGGGCTCTACTCCCCCGACGGCGGCGAGATCTGGCTCGACGGGACCAGACTCGACCTCGAGACGCCCCAGGACGCCATCGACGCCGGCATCGGGATGGTCCACCAGCACTTCATGCTGATCCCGCGGCTGACCGTCACGGAGAACGTGGTCCTGGGCGAGCGCGAACCCGCAGGGATGTCCCGGAGGCAACCCGATGCCGATCGGACAGGAAACGGACGGCCTCGCGAGGGCGACGGCACAGGTCGCGGCGGCTCCGTCCTGGACCGGGTGTCCAGTCGGCTCGTCGACGGGTTCGCGTCGCGATTTACCCTCGGGCTCGAGGCTCCCGAGGACCGCATCCGCGACCTCGCGGGACAGTACGGCTTCGACGTCGACCCGACGGCGAAGATCTGGCAACTCGACGTCGGCCAGCAACAGCGCGTCGAGATTCTCAAGACACTCTACCGCGACGTGGACCTCCTCATTCTCGACGAACCCACGGCAGTCCTCACCCCCAACGAGGCCGAGCGGCTCTTCGAGTCCCTCGAACGCCTCGCCGACGAGGGGCTCGCGATCATCTTCATCACGCACAAGCTCAAGGAGATCGACGCGATCACCGACCGGGTGACCGTCCTCCGGGAGGGCGCGAAAGTCGGCACCGTCGAGACCGCCGACGTCACCCGCGAGGACCTCGCGGAGATGATGGTCGGCCGGGAGGTCCTCTTCGAGATACAGAAGGACCCCGTCGAGATCGGCGAGCCGGTCCTCCAGGCCCGTGGCCTCCGCGCGCGGGACCAGCGTGACATCGAGGTCCTCTCCGGCGTGGACCTGACCGTCAGAGCCGGTGAGGTCGTCGGGATCGCCGGCGTCAGCGGCAACGGCCAGAAGCAGCTCGCGGAACTCATCGCCGGCCTGGGGAATCCGATCGACGGCACGATCGAACTCCAGGGGACCGACCTGACCGGTGCGAGCCCCCGGGCGTTCGTCGACCACGACGTCTCCTTCGTTCCCGAGGACCGGCTGCGATACGGCTGTGCTGCCGACCTCTCGGTGATGCACAACGCTACGATGAAGGACTTCCGCCAGTCCCGCTTCGGCGCGAGCAGCCAGTTCCTCGACTACGGCGAACTCCGCGAGTACGCCGAGAGGCTCGTCGAGGAGTTCGACGTCAGGGGCGTCCAGGACGTCCGGGCCGTCACCGCCGGCGACCTCTCGGGCGGGAACCTCCAGAAGCTGATCCTCGCCAGGGAGATCTATCGCGACCCGGACCTGCTCGTGGCCAACCAGCCCACCCGCGGCGTCGACGTCGGCGCGATCGAGTTCATCCGGGAGTCGATCCTCGACCAGCGCGAGCGCGGCACCGGCGTCGTCCTCATCTCCGAGGACCTCGACGAGATCGTCGACCTCAGCGACCGCATCCTGGTCATCTACGAGGGCGAGATCGTCCACGAGACGACGCCCGCGGAGGCCGACCGCGAGCGGGTCGGCCTGGAGATGACCGGCGGCGGCGCGCCAGCCACGGACGGCGGGCGGTCGTCGGCAGCATCGGGCGGTGAAGGGCCGAGGCCCGCCCCGTCCGCCGGGACGCGTGACGACGGTTCTGCCACCGACGCCACCGGGGTTCCCACCGGGGCCGCGACCGGACCCGAGGAGGAGTCGGGCCGATGAACCTCGCGGTCGACGTCCAGGCCCGCGAGAACGTCCCGCCGTGGCTCGCCTACGCTACGCCGGTGTTCACGGTCATCGCCGCGCTCGCGGTGAGTGCCGTGGCCCTCCTCGCCCTCGAGGTCAGTCCCATCGAGGCCTACTCGGTGATGTTCGTGGAGACGGTCACTGACCCCTTCGGCGTCGCGGAGACGCTGAAGAAGGCCGTCCCGCTCGTCCTCACGGGGTTGGCCGTCTACCTTCCCCTGAAGGCCGGCCTGTGGAACATCGGCGCCGAGGGCCAGCTCATCCTCGGGGGCATCGCCGGGACCTGGGTGGGGCTGAACGTGTCCCTGCCCTGGTTCGCCCTCCTGCCGCTGATGTTCCTGGGCGCGTCGATCGCCGCGGCGTTCTGGGCGGCCGTCCCGGCCTGGCTCCGGGCGAAGTGGGACATCAACGAGATCATCACGACGCTCCTGCTCACCTTCGTCGCGCTCAACCTCAAGAACTACCTCATCCGCGGCCCCATGCAGGGCGGTAGCGGGACCTTCCCGCAGACGGCCAGACTGCCCGAGGCCGCCCGCATCCCTGAACTGCTCGGCACAGGCGTCCACGCGGGCGTGCTCGTCGCGCTCGTGATGGTGGCACTGAGCTGGGTCCTCCTCCGGAAGACGAGGCTCGGCTTCGAGATTACCTTCGTGGGCTCCAACAACGAGGCCGCGACGCAGGCCGGGATGAGCAAGTACAGGGTTTACCTCATGGTGTTCGTCCTCGGCGGGGCCTTCGCCGGGATGGCAGGGATCAGCGAGATTGCCGGCATCCAGGGTCGGTTCCGCGCCGGCTTCGAGCCGGGCTACGGGTTCACCGCCATCGTTATCGCGCTGCTCGGCCGCAACGGGGCGCTGAAGGTCCTGCTCGCGGGCCTGTTCTTCGCGCTCATCATCGTCGGCGGCACGAGCATGGAGGTGGCCCTGGGCATCCCCGCGGCGCTGACCGAGGTCATCCAGGCGCTCATCATCCTGTTCCTCATCACCGCCGAGTTCTTCAAGAGCTACCGGGTCAGCGTCGGCCTCGAGCGCGAGACCTCGAGCACGCCGGCATCGGCGGCCGGGGGTGACGCCTGATGGCGACCTCCTTCGTCGCCGGGCTCCTCAACGCGACCGTCGCGGCGTCGACGGTGCTGATCTTCGCCGCCCTCGGCGAGGTTATCGCCGAACGCGCGGGCATCCTGAACCTGGGCGTCGAGGGGATGATGCTCACCGGCGCACTCGGCGGCTTCATCACCGCCGTCGTCACCGGGAGTTACTGGCTCGGGTTCGCCGTCGGGATCGTCCTGGGGATGGCGATGGCCTTCCTGCACGCCTTCCTCTGTATCACGCTGAAGTCCAACCAGGTCATCAGCGGTGTCATGCTGACCCTGCTGGGGGCCGGGCTGACCACCTTCTTCGGCCAGCAGTGGGTCGGCGAACAGATCAGCGGGTTCCCCCAGGTGACGATCCCGCTCCTCGTGGACCTCCCGGTCGTCGGCGAGGCCTTCTTCCGGAGCACCGCGACGGACTACCTCGCCCTGGCCCTGGTCCCGATCGTCTGGTACTTCCTGTTCCGGACGAACCTCGGCCTCGAGACGATCTCGGTCGGTGAGGACCCGGAGATGGCCGACACGATGGGCGTCGACGTGTTCAAGATGCGCTACCTGGCAGTCATCATCGGCGGTGGGTTCGCGGGCGCCGCCGGCGCCCACCTCTCGCTGGCCTACCTCCAGCTGTGGGTCCCCGGCATGTCCGCCGGCCGCGGCTGGATCGCCGTCGCCCTCGTCATCTTTGCCCAGTGGCGGCCCGAGCGCGTCCTGATCGGCGCCTACATCTTCGGGCTCCTGGACGCCCTCCAGTTGCGCTCGCAGTCACTGGACCTGACTCTCGGGCCGGGAACGCCGCTCGCGGACCTCCTGAACCCGATCCTCGAGTTCGTCTTCCACCCGACGATCATGGCCACCTACCCCTACCTGGCCACGATCCTCGTCCTCTCCTATGCGGTCATCAGAACCAAGAGCGACCAGCTGGCGGTTCCATCGGCGCTGTTGCAGTCATACAGTCGGGAGACGGACTAGCGGCGCCCTTCCCGTCGCTATCGCGACCGTCGCACGATCGCCAGTTCGTCGTTGCGGAACGACGTCACCAGGCCCGCGTCGAACCGATCCGTCGCAGCGAGCGCCCGCTCGATGACGGTCCGCGCCCGGTGTCGCTCGTCGGGCCCGTCCGCTTTGTTCACCATCGGGACGACCCGGGCTTCCGAGGGTACCCGCTTCAGCCCGCCCGCCGGGCTCGCGAGCACGGTCGCCACGTCCTCGACGGTGAGGCACTCGCCGGGTTCGCGGCCGGTGAGGGCCGCGACCCGCTCTGGGCGATGGACGCGGTCCTCGTCGAGCGGGGCCCCGACGGCGGCGACGGACGCGACGGGAACGACGACGCTCGCCGAGGCCGGAATCTGCGGTTCGTCGGGCCCCGGTGCCTTGAACTCGCGGCGGCGTGCGCCGTCGGCCTTGACGAGGAGCCAGTCGAACCGCCCGGTCGCCGCGAGCCGGTCGACGACAGTCGGGTCGAAGCCACGGACCTTCTCGGCGGCGCGGTCGGGGTCGGGCACCCGCTCGGCGGCGAGGGCGACCGGTTCGTCCGTCCCGGGCAGTCCCTCCGGGAGGGCTCCCGGGAGCGCGAACGGATTCGCGACGACCAGATCGATCCCTTCTGGCGGGGGCGA
This sequence comes from Haloarculaceae archaeon, assembly GCA_036625635.1. Classification (GTDB taxonomy): domain Archaea; phylum Halobacteriota; class Halobacteria; order Halobacteriales; family Haloarculaceae; genus JAZKTI01. Next base: position 2,458 of record JAZKTI010000135.1, on the reverse strand, counting down.
GTGCGTCGTCGTGGTGTACCCGATCCGACGGTTCCGGGCGAGGCCCGCCTCGACGAGTGTCCCCATCGCGGTCTTCTTCCCGCCGGCGCCGACGAGGGCGACCACCGCCTCGTCGCCGAGGTCGAGAGCGTCCGCGAGGTCCATGTAACTCCTCGGCGGGCGGGACAGATGGGCCTTCCCCCGACGACAGGGTTTTGCCCGAGCCAGCGGTATGACTCCCATGGAAGAGGTAGACGTCACCGGAGAGGTCTGCCCGCGGCCCGCACTGATCGTCCGGGACCGGCTGGCGACCCTCGAGGCGGGGGAGGACCTGCTGGTCGAGGGGGACTACCCGCCGGCCGAGAACAACCTGAAACGGACCTGCCGGAAGCATGGGTACGAGGTGGTCGACGCCGGGGCGGACGAGGAGGCCGGCTTCGCGCTCCGGATCACCGTCACCGACGACGCGGCGGCGGAGCGATGACGGACGAGACGGGCGGCCCCGCGGACGAGACGGGCGACCCCACGGACGAGACGGGCGGCCCCAGGTTGACGGACTACGCCGAACTCCACGGCTGTTCCTGCAAGGTCGGCCGGGCGGACCTCGAGGCACTCCTGGCCGAGGCCGACCTGGGATCCGGCTTCGGGGGCGAGGGTCTCGACGACCATCAACTCCTCGCAGGTGTCGGCGAAGACGCCGCGGCCCGGCAGATTACCGACGACCTTGCCCTGGTTCAGACGGTGGACTTCTTTACGCCGATCGTCGACGACCCCTACGACTTCGGGCGCGTCGCGGCCGCCAACGCCTGCAGCGACGCTTTCGCGACCGGCGCGTTCGACGACCTGAGTCTGCTCGTGGTCCTCGGGATGCCCCGCGCGGTGACCGAGCACGCGCCGGCCATCCTCGCGGGGATGCAGGACGTCCTGGCCGAGGTCGACGGCGTCCTGGCGGGCGGGCACACCACGCTGAACCCGTGGCCGATGGCCGGCGGCGCCGTCACCGCGACGGCCCCGCCCGACGACCTCCTGACCTCCCGCGATGCCGAGCCCGGCGATCGGCTGCTCCTGACGAAACCTCTCGGGACCCAGCCGGCGATGGGCGCGCTTCGCGTTCGCGACGGCGAGTTCGGGGACACCGTCGCCGGGGCGACGGGCCCGTCCATCGAGGCCATCGGCAACGCGGCGCTGTCCTGGATGACGACGCCGAACCTGGCCGCCGCGCGGGCGGCCCGCCCGTACGCGACTGCCGCGACGGACGTGACCGGTTTCGGCCTCCTGGGGCAGGCCAGAACGCTCGCCGCGCGGTCTGGCGTTCGGGTGGTGATCGACCGCCTCCCGGTCGTCGAGGGCACGCCCGCGCTCTCGCGGTTGTTCGGGTACGGCCTCGCGGAGGGCGAGAGCGCGGAGACGAGCGGCGGGCTCCTAATTTCGGTGCCAGGCGAGCGGCTTCCCGCCCTCAGGGACGCGCTCGCGGCCGAGGACGTCTTCCATCGGGAGGTCGGGCGGGTCGTGGCGGGTGAGGGGGCTTCGCTGGCGGACCCGACGGTCGACGAAGTGCCGATGTGAGACGCCGGAGCGGTCGGCCGCACACGGGGAATCGGTGGGACCCCGGTCGGCCGATGGTGGTCGACTGGCATCATTGGTCGGCCTCGACCGCCCCGGCTCCGCTCATGGGTGTTGGTCCCAACGACCCCAGCCGCCCAGAACACCCTCGGCCCGCTCTCGAAGGGAACCGCTTTCGCGACCGCAGACAGCCAGAAAGCCCACGGCCCGCTCGCGGCCGCTGAGCGACATATCCTCGCTCGTCCCTCGCTCGGATAGTGGTCGCTCAGCGACGCGCGACCGGGCCTCGCCCTTTCATTCCGCCAGGACAGCCACCGCACCTCGAGCCTCCCCAGCCGACTGCGCTCCTCGCTCGCTAGCGCTTCGCTGCGGTGGGTTCGCCGGCTGCGCCGGCTCACCTGCCCGAGGCCCTCACTCCGTTCGGGCCTCGCGGCTCATCCCTCGCGCGTCCGTCTCGCGGCCTCGCTGCTCACCGGCTCGCTCCGCTCGCCGGTTCGCCAGAACGTGGTTCTCCCTCCGGTCGAACCACGCGGCGCTCGGCACGCTCGACAGCACGCGCCATCTGGAGAGTCGAGACTGGCTGTACCTCCGGATGCCAAGACGGGCCGACGATCCGGACATTGCCCAGTGATGGGAGGGTCCGGATCCTGGCGGACTGAAAGGGCGAACCTCGCTCGCGCTCGTGTAGTCGCTGAGTAGGCACTATCCGAGGAAGCGGAGCCTGCGGAGCGACCGAGGATATCCTGCTCAGCGACCGCGAGCGAGGAGAGGGCTTTCTGGCTGTCTGCGGTCGCGGTTTCGTCTGCAGAGAGCGAGGTGAGGGCTTTCTGGGCGTGAGCGGTAGCAGTCGTGTCTCCGTTCGAGAGCGAGGAGAGGGCTTTCTGGGCGTTTGCGGTGGCGCCACTCTCTACACTTG
>JAZKTI010000134.1:0-7456 GCA_036625635.1 Haloarculaceae archaeon | reverse complement strand
CGGCATGCTGATGTACTGGGCGGCGCCCGAGCACCAGGGTGAGGGGTACATCCCCGAGGCGACAGCGTTGCTCCTCGATCACGCCTTCGGCGAGGCGCGCCTCAACAAGGTCTGGGCGATGGTGATCGAGCCGAACGAGCCCTCCCAGGGCGTCCTCGAGAAACTGGGCTTCCAGCGCGAGGGGACCTACCGGAAGGAGAACTGGTACGAGGGCGCATACGTCGACAGTTACCGGTACGCGATGCTGGCGGAGGACTGGCTCGACGGCGATGACTGACTCGACGCCGAGGACGGACTCGACGGCGATGACTGACTCGACGCCGAGGACGGACTCGACGGCGATGACTGACTCGACGCCGAGGACGGACCCGGCGAGCAATCCTGCCGGGGTCCCTCGGACCCCGTGTAACCTGGCACCGCACCCCCGACGGCTTGAAATACTGGGCAACGGAACTCGGACACTGTTCCCGCGATGGTCGACGCATCACGTACTGTACTGAAGTACTACGTCTACCGCGCCACCAGCGGACCAGGGTTTACCTATCCGATCTATACCCTGTTCCTGCTGTTGAACGGCCTCTCCTTCACCGCTATCGGGATCATCGCCACGGTCCAGTCGATCATCGTGGTTGGCGGCGAGATTCCGACGGGGTACGTCGGGGACCGCATCGGCCGCCGCAACAGTCTCGCGATCGCCGCGGTCCTCTTCCTGATCTCCAACGCCGGGTACCTGTTCGCGACGGACATCTGGGGCTTCCTGTTCGTCTTCGGGACGCTCTCGTTCGGCCACACGTTCGTCTCGGGTAGCGGGAGCGCCTGGCTCTACGACACGCTCCAGGAGCACGACATCGAGGGCGAGTTCACCCGGATCAGCGGGCGGGCCGGCGCCATCAACAGGGGCGTCATGGCCGTCACGATGATCGTCGGCGGCCTCCTGTACGTCCTCGACCCGTTCTACCCATTCTACGCCGCGGTCGCCTTCAGCTTCCTCAACGTCGGAATCGTCCTCTTCCTCCCGAAGAACGCCGCCTACGCCGACGACCGCGACCACGACGGCGAGGGCGAGCCCCTGGCGATCGTCGACGCCCTCCCGGTCATCCGGGAGCGCATCACCGCCCGCGAACTCCGGTGGTTCGTGGTCCTGATGGCGCTGTTCTCCGGCGCCCTCATGACCGCGGACATGTACATCCAGCCGGTGGTCCAGGACGCCCTGGCTGCGTCCCAGGGTGGCTTCCTGGAGACCTTCGACGTGCCCGAGGCGGCAACGCTGGGGTTCTTCTACGCCTCGTTCATGGCTGTCTCCGCGGTCGGCAGTGACTACGCCTCGAACGTCGAGGAGTGGCTGGGCGTCCGGAGGACGATGTTCATCCTCCCGGTGGTCATCGGGCTCTTCTACCTGGTCCCGCTGTGGTTCCCGCTCGCAGTCTTCCCGATGTTCTTCGTCATGAAGGCCTCGAACAGCCTCATCTTCCCCATCTCCGGCCGGTACATCAACGAACAGATCGCGACGGTCGGCCGCGCGACGGTCATCTCGGCAGTGGCCATGATCCGCTCGATCGCCGGCATCCCCTTCCGCATCGGGAGCGGTATGTTCGCCGACCTGTTCACGCCGATCGCGGCCGTCGCCGCCCTCGGCGCCATCTTCGTCGCCGGCACCCTGGTACTGCACCTCGTGGCCCCGCCGATCCGGAAGCAGGACGAGCCCGACACGACCGATGAGGCCGGCCCGCCCGGCGAGCCCGACGACTCGGATTCGCCGCCTGATCCCGGCCCCGACGCACCGGAATCCGGGACCGATGCCACCGCAGATTCGGTCGATTAGGCTCGCGTTACGGCGGGCGATCCCTTGTCACATCACCTTTCGATGGCTCGGGCCACGCCTGGACAGGCCTGGGCACCCGACTCTAGCAGCCCGGTCCCGCAGTGAGAGAGCGGTGAGAATTATGGCCTCCTGCCAGGTCCGCATCACCGCTGGCTGGTTCCTCGGGGTGAGTCCCGTTGCGAATAGATCCGCCGGTGGGCTGTCTTTCGTGACTGCGGGGCGGCTGTGGAGTTCCGACCGGATCACAAACCCGACGACGACGCCCACCGCGACCTCGACCCCCCACGCCAACCACGACCACGACCCGGCCGCCAACGAGGCAGCCAGCAGCACCGGCTGCCCGTTTCGCCAACCTGGGGGGAAGGCCTTGGCCAGGAGCGGACCGACCCGGTCGCAGTCGCCAGGTCGGCGGTCTGGCCTATCATGGGTCCCGATTCGAACCGGAGGGGCCTCCTCATCGAGAAATGTCAGCCGGCAAATAGGACCCCTCGCTGCCGTGGCGTGAGGAAGCGAATACGGCCGAGGCCAGGATGGCGGTTCCGACGACGAGTGCGCCGAGACCGGTCGGCAGCGGGCCTAGCAAGGGCAGGTCGAGGAGCGTCCCGACGCCGAGTCCGATCCCACCGAGCCCGATCGCGTGGATGGATCGAGGTACTGTCCGCGCGGGCGCTTCGGGGACCAGTAGGGGTTGCAGCGTCGTGAGCCCGTCCGCTGGGCCGACTATCCCACGGTTCCGATCGTACTCGACGACGCCGAACTCGTCGAGCCTGAGGAGGTGTGTCTGGTGGAGTGCTGTGTAGACTCGCTTGCGCTGACGCGGTGTAACTTCTGCGGGCTCGACCCCGTTCTCCCAGGCTGCGATGTCCCGAGAGAGGTTCCGAACGGTGACGGGCTCGCCCGCCGCCAGGAGATAAGAGAGCGCGTACCGGCGTCGCCCGTTGCTCAGGATGTCGAACACCGCATCGGGCGACAACTGCTGGTCCCTTTCCCCCTCGGGTTCACTTCGGACGGACGCTTGACTCCCTGGCATTGGAACATCCATTCCCGTGATAGATTGACGGAGGGAGCATAGACGATAGCTGTCGTTCCCACGGTGTGAGACGAGGCGCAACGCACTGACTGCGTCGCCGGGGCGGGACCGCGTGGCGGCACCGAGCGCTGGGACTGGTGGCCTGGAACCGGGCGAGTCCGACCGACTCCGGTCGGTTCGCCCGACACTCTCGCCGGCTGTCAGCCACGCCCCCGCGGCGTTCCCCCGACGCGGCGTTCCCCCCACGCAGCGTTCCCCCGACGCGGCGTTCCCCCGACCCCGCGGCCGTCGCTACGTTCGGGTAATTGGCACAGGGGAGAGGTTATTGCTGCCCCTGTGGGCGGTACCGTCTCCGGAGGCGCCAGAGGCGGTAGGCACTGGCACCGGCGAACAGCGCCAGAAAGACACTCCCGAGAACGACCGGGGGAACCAGTCGGACGACCGGGGTGCCCACGAGCGAGGCGACGACGAGGAACAATCCCACGATACCGAGCCACTGGTAGAGACCCGCCCAGGTCGCCCCGAGCGGGCCCTGGACCTCCAGGTAGGGGCCGAGGTCGCGGGTCCGCGCCCGGGGGCGGACGTGCTTGCGCTGGTGATCGTAGTCGACGAGGCCGTGGCGGTCGAGCGTCGGGAGGTGGGTCTGGTGGAGGGAGCCGTAGACGGACTCCCGAAGCTTGCGGGGCGCGGGGTCGCGGCCGGACTCCCGGGCCGCGAGCCGCTCCGAGAGCTCCCGGAGGGTGACATCGTCGGTGCGGCCACGGAGCTCCTCGATCGCGCTTCGACGGCGATAGTTGCTGAGGACCGTATAGACGACGCTCTCGGAGAGTCTGTCGGGCTTCGCAAACGGTCGCTGCCATTCCCGAGTCATCGATCACTCCTGCTCCGTTTGGGGCGTCATATCGCAGCGTCCGAGGCCCCCGCGGAGCGGCTTGGCTTCCCCTCGGGACAATAGGGTATAGGTATGGTCCTGCTACTCCCTTGCCGGTCCGGGTGTAAAACGGCTCTATAGCCCTGCAGTGTCCCGGTTTGTTCACCGGTCACCTTCGCCGGATTCGATCGGCTGGTAGGGGGATCGGACCGGTCTTCTCCCGGAGAGGGACCCATCGAAACGGGACGTTCGACGTGGTCCCACGAGTGCATAGGGAAGCCCCCTTCCGACGGAGGTCGAGTCGTCCCGACGCGGAGTCGTGGGTTCGTGATCCATACGCGCCGCCTCGGGGGGACCAACAATGAAATCAGACGAAACAGAACTCTACGATCTAAGTCGCCGGAAGGTTCTCGGCGGCATGACCGCCGTCGGGCTCGCAAGCGTGGGTGCCGGTCTGGGTACGACCGCGTACTTCAGCGACCAAGAGACCTACGAGAACAACCAGCTCGTCGCGGGCGCGCTCGACCTCGTGGTCGACTGGGAGGAGCACTACTCCGACTGGTCCGACGACGAATCCGAGGGGCTCCAGAACGAGGTCTTCATGGCAGACCCGGGGACGGAGGGCTACGTGCCCTTCCCGTCCGAGATGGCGCCGATGCTGTACATTCACGAGGGCGATATCGACCAGTTCATGGACAACACGTCACTCGAGGCGTACCCAGATACTGACGACGACGGGATCCAGGACGAACTGTCTATCGAGAATTTCGACGCGTGCGCCGACTTCGCACAGCTCGGCGAAAACCTCGACCCGACGAACGGCCGGGGCGCCGGGAAGCGGACCCTCTCCGACGAGACCGTCTTCAACCTACAGGACGTTCTCGAAGAAGGTGCCGAGGCCGATGTGAAGCCACTCGTCTGGCTCGACGACCTCAAGCCGGGTGACTTCGGCGAACTCACCCTCAGCATGCACCTCTGTGACAACCCGGGGTACATCTGGCTCCAGGGCGAACTCCTCGAGGCAGCGGAGAACGGCCACACGGAGCCCGAGGCCAAGGACGACGACGAGAGCGGGGCCCCGGACGAGGTTTCCGGCGATGTGGCCACCGCGGAGGTCGAGCTCCTCGACGAGATCCAGACGATGCTCTGGTACGACGAGGACGGCGACAACGTTTACGAGCCCGGCGCCGCCGGTGGCGGCGAGGCCGACATCGTCATCGTGATGGACACCTCCGGTTCGATGGGCGGCTCCAAGATCGCCAGCGCGAAGACTGGCGCGAAGACGCTCGTCGACGCGGTCGGCTCGGACGTCCGCGTCGGTCTGGTGGAGTTCAACGACCAGGAAAACCTGGTCCAGGAACTCTCGACGGACAAGGCCGCCGTCAAGGGAGCCATCGACGGCCTCACGACCGGTGGATCGACGAACATCGAGGGTGGCATCAACGGGGCTCGGGATATCCTCACCGGCACTGACGTCAGTGCGGAGGTCGATCCCACGGTCCTCGGCGATACGAACACACCCGATATCACGGTCTTACTCTCGGACGGCTCGCCGAACGTCGACGACGATAGCGACGGCAGCGTCGATCCGAGGGACGAGGCGACCGCGCTCAAGGGCGCCGGTGTTGACCTCTACACCATCGCCTACGGCGTCTCCGCCGGCAGCTCGCTCGCCCAACTCATGGAGGACATGGCGAGCGAGCCGAAGGAGCAGTACGCCTACCTGGCCGCAAACATCGACGAGGCCGAGGCCATCTTCGGCCAGATCGGGCAGATCGTGGCCGGCGAGGAGTGTTTCTTCCAGGGGAGCCTGCGCGACTTCCTCTCCCTTGCCGAGACCGACCACGGTATCCCCCTGGACGGCATCCGCGCTTCGGCCTTCGACGAGGTGACCGGAGACGACACAACCGGTGACGGGATGGTCGACAGCAACTACGGCCTCGGTGCGGGGACCGACCCGAACCGGGACGCGTTCGCGAACTCGACCACGAACGCGGTCGGCCTCGCCTGGTGGCTTCCCGTGGATCACGCGAACGAGATCCAGACGGACGCCCTCGCCTTCGACCTCGGCTTCTACACCGAGCAGGGCCGCCACAACGACGGGTCAGGCCAGGCCCCCGAGACCCAGGCCTGACCGAGCGGATCGACCCTCGATCGAGCTATCATCCTCGACCGCACCCGCGGCGCTCGCGGGGCACCTGACCCGCTCGGACGGGCATCTCGCCCGGGCCGCGCGGCGGTTCGACGCCGCTGACGGGTCCTCCCCCGGGTACCCATCCGGGGCCAATCATGACGCCGAATCCGGACGTCAACGCGACACGGCCAGGGGCCCTCGGCGGACTCGGACGCGCCGGCCTCGTGCCTGTAGCCGACAGCCAGCACGTAGGGACGATCCAGAGAATCGTCACACAGAGTTGATATATCGGTCGGTAAACGGTGGGCGACCCGACAGGTATCGCGGCCATACCACCGCACTCGGTTCCTGCTATGGAGGGTATTCCGGCCATACCTATACAGTCGGACGTCGAAGCAGCGATCGAGTCTTGCGGACGGCGGCAGTCCCGACGGCCGTGGTGGCCCGGGTACCGCTTCCCGTGGGTGGTCACAGGACCTCGCACGAATCCCCCGGACAGGCCGAATCCGGCGCCCTGGCAGGACGAGCAGTCGTACGGCGGGCGGTACGGGGAAACACAACAACAGATGACAGTAATCAATCGACGACGGGTACTCGCCTCCATCGGAGCGGGCGCACTCGCCGCGTCCGGCGTCCTCGTCGGGACAGCCCGGAGCAGTCCCCCGTGGGCCGCCCAGGTAGACGGACCGACGGCGTCGGGAGATGGGCGCGTCAGCGTGGCATGGTACGAGACGTACAACGGGGTCCTCCTGGAACATCAGCGACAGGACGACGAACCAGACGGGCCGCCAGTCGAGACCGTGCTCGATCCGACGCAGGACCCGAGCTACGTCCCCGAGGCGATCGGGTCCGTGCTCACACTCGATGGCATCCTCCCAGGCGACCGGGGCGTGCTCACGACGGGGATATTCCTCGCCGAACGACCCGAGGGTGCCGGCGGCCTCGCGATCGATCTCGGTGCCTCGATCACCGCGGATGAAGAGGGCGGTCTCGTGGAGCCAGAGCGGGCCACGCCGGAGACCGACCCGGTGGGGACCGGCGGTGAGCTTGCAACGACGCTCCAGGCACGCGCCTGGCACGACGCGGGAACCATCCCCTGTGACGGGCGAATCGGGCTCGGAGACGTGACGATCGCGAGCGGCTCTCTCGCCCACGTGGCAGCCACGCTCGGTGACGGGTTCAGGGTTTGTGATGGGTGTTTCCTCGTGACCGACGTCCACTGTATCGGGCTCGAGTGGTGGTTGCCCGCCGGGACCGGGAACCGGGTCCAGACCGATATCGCACGGTTCGACCTGACCGTCCGCGTCCACGACACAACGGGAGGTGACTCTGGATGACCGATGACAGTACGACGAGGGGTGCAAGCACGAAACCCCCAGCCTCTCGCGGGCCAAACCTCACGCGCCGACAGGTCCTCGCAACGGGGGGCTTTGCCGGCGGTCTCAGCGCGCTCGGCGGCGGGCGGACCGTCGCGTACCTCAGCGATTTCGACCGGGCTCGAAACAGATTCGCCGCCGGCGCACTCGACCTGACGTTGTGCTGGGAGCCGGCTGGCAGCAGTGAGACCTGCGAGCCGACGAAAAGCGACAGTCTCGGACT
>JAZKTI010000133.1:0-7506 GCA_036625635.1 Haloarculaceae archaeon | reverse complement strand
CACCCCGAACGCCCTCGGCCCGCTCGCAGGAGCAACGGAGACCGCGACACCAAACACCCCGAACGCCCTCGGCCCGCTCGCAGGAGCAACGGAGACCGCGACACCAAACACCCCGAACGCCCTCGGCCCGCTCGTGCGCTCTGAGCGGGATATCCTCCCTCGCTCCGCTCGGTCGGATAGTTGCCCGCTCAGAGACACACGAGCGGGCCTCGCCCTTTCATTCCACCAGGCTCGCCACCGCACCTCGAGCCTCCCCAGCCGACTGCGGTGCTCGGGCCTCCGGCCCTGCGCTCCTCATCCCTCGCGCGGCCGTCTCGCGGCCTCGTTCGGGTTCGCTGCCGCCCGGGTCGCTCCGCTCCCCGGGCGGCCCGGGCGAGACTCTCGCTTCACTCGAGTCTCGCGCCGCTCACCTCACTCGGCACGCTCGGCGGCACGCGCCGAGTGGAAAACTGGAGGGAGCTGTGCCGTTCGGAGGATGCCCAGCGATTGGTGGTTTCCAACCCCTGGCGGACTGAAAGGGCGAACCTCGCTCGCGTTCATTTTAGTCGCTGCTCGGGCACTATCCGAGTGAGGAACGAACGAGGATATCTCGAGCAGCGACCGCGAGCGAGGTGAGGGCGTTCTGGCTGTTTGGGGAAGCGCCAGTCTGGACACCAGAGGGCGAGGTACGGGCGTTTGGGCTGATATCGACTACTCACCCGCCGCAGTTCCACCGAACTCGGCCTCGACGTCCTGTCGCTGGATCTTCCCGGCGCCCCCGATTGGCATCTCGTCGACGAACGCGAGGTGTTTCGGGATTTTGAACCCTGCGAGCCGATCCTCGGCGAACTCCTGCAGTTCCTGGAGGGTCAACGATTCGTCCCCCTCCACGACGGCTTTGCCGACCTCGCCCCATGTCTCGTCGGGGACGGGCACGATGATGGCCTCCTCGACCGTGGGGTGATCAGTGAGCACGTCCTCGACCTCGGGCGGGTAGACGTTCTCGCCGCCGGAGACGAACATGTTCTTCTTCCGTCCCTCGATGTAGTAGTATCCCTCCTCGTCCACCCGCGCGAGGTCCTCCGTGGACACCCAGTTCCAGTCGCCGTCCTCGCCCGACTCTGTCTCATCGCCCCGCCGCCCATCTTCAACCCGACCGAGGGATCCGTCACCGAACGTCTCCGCAGTTTCCTCGGGGTTCCGCCAGTACCGATTGGCGGCGTGCGGGCTCGCGAGTTCGAGTTCGCCCACCGTATCTGGCGGGAGGACCTCGCCGTCCTCGTCCACGATGCGCGCGTCGACGTAGAGGCCAGGCATCCCGATGCTGTGGGTCTTCTCGCGGTCCCAGTCGTCTGGCATGGCGAAGTTGTTGGGCCCACACTCCGTGAGCCCGTAGCCCTGGGAGAGGTCGATGCCGCGGTCGCTCCAGGCGTCGATGATCCCCTCGCGGCAGGGGCCGCCGCCGCTCTTGGCGAACCGGAGCGATGACAGGTCCGTCGACTCCCAGGCCTCGTCCTCGACCATGAACCGGAGCACGGCCGGAACGCCGACGAGGACGGACGCCTCCTCGGCCTCGACGAGGCGGAGGACCTGCCCTGGATCGAAGTCCCTCGAGAGGATCACCGTCCCGCCGAGGTGGAAGAGGGGGATCGTGAGGACGTTCCAGCCGCCGGTGTGGAACATCGGGAAGACCATCGGCGTGACGTCGTCGGGCCGGAGCCCCCAGGAGAGGATCGTGTTGAAAGCGTTCCACATGATGCCGCCGTGGGTCTGGACGACCTCCTTCGGGAGCCCCGTCGACCCGCCGGTATGGAGGAACAGGTGGGGATCCGAGAGGGCGACACCCGCAGTCGCGACCGGGCTGTCGGCCTCGGGCAGAATTGACGGGAGGAGATCCCAGCCGGGTCCGCCGTCGCCGTCGGTCTGCCCACCGACCGCGAGCCCGTCGTCGCGGCTCTCACCCTCAGCCTCGGCGGAATCTTGGTCGCCCTCGCGGTCGGGGATCACGAGCACAGTGGGAACCGCGTCCGAGTCCTCGACACGGTCGAGTGCGTCGGCGACCTCGTCCACGAACGGCTGCTCGACGACCACGAGGGCGGGGTCGACGTCGGCCAGCATTTCCGCGATCTCGGCGGGGGCCAGCCGGTGGGACAGCGGCGCGAGGATGGCGCCGGTCTTGCCGGTCGCGAAGTAGAGGTCGACGAGATCGACGCGGTTTCGGGAGACCACCGCGACCCGATCGCCCGTCCCGACGCCCTGATCGCGGAGCAGTCGCGCCGCGCGATTGGCCCGCCGGTCGAGTTCCGCGTAGGTGTACTCCCGCTCCTCGTCGGCGTCCAGGACGCCGACCCGGTCGGGTGAGAGTGTCGCCCGCCGCTCGCTCAGTGCCCCGACCCACTCGTACGGTCGACCGCCGTGTTCGTGAATCGTCATGGTCTTGGCCTAACGGATTCGGTCTGCGGGTCTCGCAATCGGTCCCCTGGGTTCGCTCGCCCGCACATACCAGCCTGGTGGCGGCCCCGCTTCAAAAAGCGTGCAGATTACCGGGCACGATGACTGGGAGAGACCGGTGGGTTGTCGTCTCGGAGTCCGGGTCCGCTTCGGGCTGCTACCGCTGATCCCCACCCGTGACTGGCCAGACCCCTGGGAGGTCGGTACCAGCACACCAGTTCCGAAGCGCCCTCGGACCCAGCATCGACGAGGCGACGACCAGTCCGGCCCAGGCCTGGACGATCCCCGTGCCGGCGTCGGTATCAGGGGGCGGAGAGCGGTTCGTGACCTCCGTCCCGCACGTCGGACAGACGATGGTCCCGCTGGCGGGCTGGCACCAGTCTCGACCCGCGTGGCCGCTATATCCGCAGTCCATACAGAACAGGGTCGCCTTCGGCGGCGCGTCACCGAGTTCCGGTACCCCGCGCTGGGTCGCCTCCTGGCGGGTCATCTGGGAAGGCCAGCGGACCCCGGGCGGGCTCGACCGAGCGGTCTGCTCTGCGTGGTGTTTGCCGAGGGACCGCGCAGGGCCCCTGCCGGGGCCCTAGGTGTCCTACAGGACCGGGCACGGTTGCTCCCGGAACCGGGGGTGTTCGCGATCACTGACCGCCAGCCGGTGGGCTCGGACCCTCTCATGTGAAGACAATCGAAGTCCCCGGGGTTAAATTTATCGAATATGGAAGTTATGATCGGTAAACCTGGATTAATTGACGTACAGTTCCGCTCGGTATCGAAAGTATACAAAAAATCTTCTCGTCTCCGTCTTTCCGCTCAACTGCGTCGGGCTCGCCGTCGGGATTCACGACACCGTCTCGAGAAAGCCGGCCAGCCGGTCCGTGACCGGGCCTGCATGTTCGACGAAGCAGAGGTGGCGCCCGGCGACAGCCTGAAACCGGCCGCGGGGCAGTCCCGCTGCGAGTTCCCGGCCAGCCGCGGCCGGGACCACCGGATCGTCCTCACCGTGAAACACCAGCGCCGGTGCGGTCACCGCGTGGAGCTGGGGGCCATCGAAGGTCCGCACCGCCTCGAGGTGCCGGTCGAAGGCGGTCCCGCGTGCGTCCTCGGCCCGTCGCCAGTCACAGATCCGCTCGACCAGGTCCGGTCGCTCCGCTCGGAAGGTCGGCGTGAGCGCCCCCTCGAGGGACCGCTCGCATTCTCCGCCGTCGACGGCGTCCAGGGCGAGGGCGCGCAGGGCGTCCTCGTCGAAGGCGTCGCCCGCTGGCGCGGCCCCGAAGCAGGTCAACGAGCGGGCCCGCCCGTATCGATTGGCGTACAGGAGGGCAACCAGGCCGCCCAGTCCCGCGCCTACGACGTGAGCGCGAGGCACGGCGGCGTCGGCCAGGACGGCCTCGAGGGCGTCGGCCAGGAAGGTGACGTCACAGTCCGCCGGCGGCGCGTCGGACGCGCCGGTGCCCGGGAGGTCCCACACGAGTGTCTGCCAGGGCCCCGTCAGGTCGGGCGCCTGCCAGCCCCACAGCCAGGGACCGTAGCCCAGGGCACCGACGAAGGCCACCAGAGGTGCGTCACTGGGTCCGGCTATCTCGTAGTGGAGCGTCACACCGGCGAGGCTCGCTTCCGCCATTGGCGGCCCTTTGGAGGGCCCCGTCAAACCGTTTCGGCACCTGGCCCGCTCCCAGAGCATCCGATACCCCTCCCGCCCCAGTGCTCGAGAAGATCCTCCTCCCGCCCCAGTGTTCGAGAAGATCCTCCTCCCGCCCCCAGTGTTCGAGAAGATCCTCCTCCCGCCACCAGTGCTCGAGAACTGGGTCGCGGTCACAGAGAGATGTCCGGGTGGAGCAACTCCATCGCCTCGTGGACCCCGTCGCGGTCCTCGCCGATGATCGTCAGATTGTCGCCGTGCTTGACCCGGAAGTCGCCGGAGGGGACGTGATTCTCACCGTCGCGAGCGACCATCGCGACGAGACACCCCTCGGGGAGTTTGGCCGCGACCTCGCTAACGGTCAGGCCCGCGAGGTCCCGATCGGTGAGTTCGATCTCCTGGACGTCGCCCTGTCGTTCCTCCTCGGCCATCCACTGGGAGATGCTCGGCCGTTCGATGGTGTTGTCCATCGCGGAGGCGATGGCGTGCCCGGCAGAGATGGCTTGGACACCGAGGTCCTCGAAGGCGTCGATGTTCGCGGGCTGGTTGGCCCGACCGACGACGGTCTGGGTGTCGAACCGGGTATAGGCGAGCTGGGCGACGAGGAGGTTCACGTCGTCGTCCCTGGTGGCCGCGACGACGACCTTCGCGTTGGACGCACCGGCCTTCTCCAGGACGTTCACGTCCGTCCCGTCGCCGGACTGGACGGTGAAGCCGCGCTCGCGTGCCTCCTCGACCGCCGCCTCGTCCTTGTCGACGAGGACGATCTCCTCGCCACGTTCCTCGAGGCGCTCGCTGAGTTCTTGGCCGACCCTGCCGGCGCCGACGACGATGACGCGCATCGGGATGATGTCCAGCCCCTGTGCGATGTGACGTGCCAGGCCCCCTTGAAACACCACGGTCGTGAGGATGACGAGGAACACGGCCCCGACGAGCGTGGCGGCCGCGTCGGGGTTTGTCTGCTGGAGTTCCAGGGCGAACAGGGTCGCGACCGACGCCGGGATGATGCCCCGCGGGCCCATCGCGCTCATGAAGAGGCGCTCCCGGAGGGTGAACCGCTTCCCGACCGTCGAGAGCATGACGCCCAGCGGCCGGACCACCCCTGCGAGGACGAGGACGACCACGAGACCTCCGACGCCCAGCCTCGCCAGGTCCTCGAGGGATAGCAGCGTCGCGAGCGTGATGAAGACGAACGAGAGCGTCAGCAGCGTCAGGTCGCCCTTGAATGCCTTGATCTCCTCCTCGTAGGGTAGGTCGAGGTTTCCCAGCACGAGCCCGGCGGTCGCCACCGCTGCGATACCCGACTCGGCAATCCCGAGGCCGGCTTCGGCGATGCCGTAGGCCCCGAGGGCGGCGACGAGGACGATGAGGCGGGTATTCTGTGGCGCGTTATCGGCCGAGAGATCGGTACGTCGGAGGAGGTACCAGACCACGGCCGCGACGGTCACGCCGACCGCCATTCCGGCCCCGAGGCTCTCCGCGAAGGAACCGAGCAACGCCGGCAGGTTCGGTTCCTCCAGGACCAGGAACTCGAAGGTCGCGACCGCGAGGATGGCGGCGGTGACGTCGTTGATGATGCCCTCCGTCTCCAGAGCGGCGGCGACCCGTTCGCGAACCGGCACGACGTTCATAATCGGCGTGATGACTGTCGGCCCCGTCGCGATGAGCAGGGCGCCGATCAGCGCGGCGATGGTCCAGGCGGCCCCGAGCGCGTAGTGCACGACGACCGCGGTTCCCATCCAGGTGATCAGTGCCCCGATGGTGACGAGCCGCAGGGTTTCCGACGGACTCTTCCGCAAGCGTTCGATCTCCAGGTGGAACGCCCCTTCGAAGACGATGATACCGACACTCAGTCCGACGATGGCGGACAGGGGTTCGAAGGACTCCCCGAAGACCTCGGGGCGCACAAGCCCCAGTCCCTCCGGGCCGACCAGGACGCCGGCGAGGATGAGAAAGAGCACGCTGGGCACCCTGAGCCGGTCGGCGAGGACCTGGGCGGCCACGCCGATGGCCACGATGAGGACGACGACAGCGATCAGCTCGCCGGAGGCAACCATTCGATGGTCGGGTTTCTGCGCGAATACCCTTATGTCCCCCCAAACGCGGTCGGTGATCCAGGGGGCAACGGTGTTGCCACGTTGCTATGTCACCCTCACACCGCCTCGGGACAATCCCGACCCCATTCCTGCGCTGGCCTTCCACCCTCCTCAGGCGTTCAGCAGGCGTCGCAGCACTGCGGGTGCCTCTTCGAGAGCAGTGTCGAGTTCGTCGATGTCCGGACCGCCCCCCTGAGCAAAGTCCGGTGGGCCGCCACCGCCCCCGCCGACTCTGGTAGCGAGTTCGCCGACGACCTCGCCCGCGTCGACGGCCACATCGTCGGGGACCCCGACGACCAAGGTCGCGCCGTCGACCCCGGACCCGAGAACTGCGACCGTGCCCTCGTCGACGATGGCGTTTGCCGTCGCGCGGAGCGCGTCCATGTCGGCGTCGAGCCGGCGGATCACCGCCGTGGCCCCGTCGAGGTCGACCTCCTCGCCCTCGTCGCCGCCGCCCGCGCGGACCGCCGCGAGTTCCTCCTTGAGCTCCTCGATCGTCTTGCCACGCTCCTTCCACTCCTCGAAGAACCGCGCGGCGGTCTCGGGTACCTCCGCCGGGCTGACGTCGAGGACGTCGGCGGCCTCCCGGAGCGCATCCTCGGTCCGCTGGGTGGCGTCGATGGCGGCGTCGCCGGCGGCGAAGCTGAACCGGACGACGCCGTCCTGGACGCGCTCGGTCGAGAGGATCTTGATCGCACCGATGTCGCCCGTGCGGGAGACGTGGGTCCCGCCACAGGCCTGGACGTCCTCGTCGACGTAGATGAGCCGGATTTCCTCGCCGGTGGGGATCCCGCCCTGGTAGAGGTCGAAGCCGTGTTCGGCCTCCGCCTCGTGACGTCGGGGCCACTCCTGGGTCACCCTGGAGTTGTCCATGACGATCTGGTTGGCCCGGTGTTCGATCTCCCGGACCTCCTCCCGGCTGACGGTATCGTAGTGGGTGAGGTCGATACGGGAGGACTCGACGCCCTTCTGGGCACCGGCCTGGCGGACGTGGTCGCCCAGGACCTGTCTGGCACTGTGGACCACGACGTGGGTCGTGGTGTGGTGGCGCATGAGTCGCCGGCGACGGGTGACGTCGAGCTGGCCGCGGACGAACTGGCCCTTGCCGGGATCGGCGTCGGTCCGGTGGAGGATCACGCCCCCGACTTCCTGGACGTCCGTGACCTGGACGCTGGCATCGTCCGTCGAGAGGGTACCGTGGTCCGCTGGCTGGCCACCGCCCTCCGGGTAGAACATCGTCCCGTCGAGGACCACGTCGTACACGGTCTCCTCGCCACCGCCCCCGCCTTCGCCCGGCTCGCCTGAATCGCCCGCCCCGCCATCCTCGCCTGCGTCGCCCGC
>JAZKTI010000132.1:0-7551 GCA_036625635.1 Haloarculaceae archaeon | reverse complement strand
GCGGGCCGGTTGGGTCCGTGGCGGCAGCGGGCCGGCTCACCGGCCCGCTTCGCTCGCCGAGAGAACGAGTTCTCTCGAGCCCCCGCTCGGTCTCCGGCCTCGCGGGAACGCCGAGGGACTCACACCGTTCGTCCCTCGACCCACCGTCAGAGCTAGCTCTGACGAGCTCCCCCTCGGTCCCACGCTCCCACGAGGGGCCCTCGTTCACTCGGTTCACTCGCTCACGAGGACACCGGTTCGCCAAACCGAGGCCTCGCTTCGCTCGGCCTCGCGGGCTCCGCCGCCCCGGCGCCGAGGCGTTTCGCGCCACGCGCGCCACGTCGTACGGAGGCCGGCATTCGCCGGTCTCCAGCACGCTCAATCGAGGCCGGCGCGGCACCCAGGGCGATTGCGTGCGTTTATGTCCGCCCCGACCATCCGGCCACGCGTATGGAGGGAGCGACGTGGCAGCCGCCGGCGGGAACATAATCCTGCTCGTCGCTGGCATCATCGCGCTCGGCGTGGGCGCCCAGTTGCTCGCCGATCGGTTCAAGCTCCCCAGTATCATCTTCTACCTGGCGGCCGGGCTCGCCCTCGGGCCCGGCACCGGCATCATCACCCGGGGGACCTTCACCGAGGACGCCCTGGCGGCCATCGTCGGCCTCGCGGTCGCCATCATCGTCTTCGAGGGTGCCTTCCACCTCAAACTCGACCGGATCCGGGAGGCGCCGGCGTCCGCCGTCCGCCTCGTTACCCTGGGAGCCTTCGGCGTACTCCTCGGGACGGCGGCCGCCATCTACGCGTTCCTCGGTGTTACCTGGAGTATGGCCTTCCTGATCGGTGCGTTGCTGGTCGCGACGGGGCCGACGGTCATTACGCCCATCCTGCAGGTGGTGCCGGTCCGCGACCGGGTGGCCGCCGCCCTCGAGACGGAGGGGATCGTCAACGACGTCAGCGCGGCCATCCTGGCAGTGGTGGTCTTCGAGGCCATCCTCCTCGAGGACAGCAGTGGCTCGTTCGTCTCCGAATTCGCTGGCCGGCTCGGCAAGGGTCTGATCGTCGGCATCGTCGTCGCCGCGGTGGTCTACTATCTCATCAGGTACGTGGACCTCTCCCCGGGGAACGCGCCGCGCAACGCCCGCCTCCTGGTGCTCGCGAGCGCGCTCGTGGCCTTCGCCGGGGCCAACGAACTCGCGAGCGAGGCGGGGGTCGCGGCGGTGGCCACCGCCGGCATCCTGCTCGGCAACCTCGACCTGCCGTACGAGGAAGACATCGAGGCGTTCAAGGGCGACATCACCCTGCTGGTGCTCTCGTTCGTCTTCATCGCCCTCGCCGCGCAGGTCCGGCCGGACGACCTGATCGCGCTCGGACTCGGGGGCTTCCTCGTGGTCCTCGCGGTGATGTTCGTGGTCCGCCCGCTCGCGGTCTTCGTCTCGACCTGGGGCGACCGGTTTACGCTCAACGAGCGGGTGTTCATGAGCTTCGTCGGGCCCCGTGGCATCATTCCGGCCTCGGTCGCGACGCTGTTCGCGGTCCGACTGCGGAGCCGGGCGACCGGCCTCCGGGAGGAGGCGGCCGGGGCGACCGGCGAGGAGGCTGCCAACCTGGCCGCAGAAGCCGCGGCCGTCACCGCCCAGGCCGACGTCCTCGTCGGGACCGTCTTCCTGGTCATCCTCGTGACGGTGGTCGTCGAGGGCGGCCTGGCGCGGTACCTGGGCGAGTATCTGGACGTGATACCAATGCGAGTCATCATCGTCGGAGGCGGGCAGGCGGGCCGCGCGCTCGCAGAACGCCTCGAAGACCGTGGCGAGAACGTCGTTATCGTGGAGCACGAAGAGGACGTCGTGGAAACGGCACGGAACCAGGGCTACAAGGTCGAGTGGGGGGACGGGACGGACACGGACGTCCTCCGCTCGGCAGGGGCCGGCCGGGCCAAGGTCGTCGTCGCCGCGACCGGGGACGACGACGTCAATCTGCTCGTCTCCCAGCTGGCCGCCTCGAAGTTCGACGTCGACGAGGTGATCGCCCGTGCGAACAACGCCGACAACGTCGACGCCTTCGAGGAACTCGGTGTCCGCACCATCTCGAGTGGCATGGCGACGGCCTGGGCGATGGACAACCAGATCGAGCGGCCCGCCATGGCCAAGTGGATGACCGACGTCGGGCGCGTCGGCGACGTCCAGGAGATCGAGGTCACTGGCGGCCCGCTGGTCGGCAAGTCCGTCCGGGACATCGGTCCGGAACTCCCCGACGGGTGTCTCATCGCTCTCGTCACGCGGGATGGCGAGACGCGGGTCCCCTCCGCCGACTTCGTCGTCGAGGAGGGCGATCGAGTCACCCTCATCGGCCAGCGCGAGTCCGTCCGCGAAGGGATGGCGATGTGCAACCGGACCGGAGCCTAACAGGCCGCCCCGGTACCTCCGCGCGCCCGCACCAGCGGCATTGTCCCGGTGTTGCCTTTTCGTGTGGCCTCCTCGGCCCTGCACAAGCGGCGTATTCTCGGCCCTGCACAAGCGGCGTATTCTCGGCCCTGCACAAGCGGCGTATTCTCGGCCCGCACCAGCAGCGTGCCTTCGGCCCCGCTATTCCGCTTCGGGTTCTTCGCCCCAGGGTGTCTCGGTCCCCTGGCCGCCGGTTTTGTACGTGCCGTGAGCGGTGGCGACGTGGGTGGCCTCAGCGTCGTAGACGTCCGAGCGGACCATCGCGAGGTGGGATCCGGACCGGATGACCTCGGCCTCGCAGTGGAGGTCGGTCGTCGCGGGGGCGAGGTAGTCGGTGCGCATGTCGACGGTCGGCGAGACGGCCAGGGACGTCGAGACCACGGCGGCGCCACCGATCGAGTCGGCCAGCATGTAGGTCGCGCCGCCGTGGAGGACCTCGCCGTTGGGGTTCGAGAGGAGGTCCTCGGAAAAGGCCAGGGTCCCGGCGGCGTATCCGTCCGATGCGTCCGTGACTTCGATGCCGAACAGCGAGGCGATCGGGATCTCGTTGAAGAGCTCGGCAACGTCCATAGGCCCGAATCGGTCGGAACCAGGTAGGTCTGTGGATACGGGCGGCAACCTGGGTGGAGGTGTACAAATCCGTCGTCAGTGGCGACGTGGGCGAATAACGGGGTGGTTGCGGTCGACCCTCCGAGCCCGCCCCCTCGGGATTCGTGGGAAGAGTTAGGTACCACCGCGAGATTCTCGTGTCGGCGGGAGCGGCGTCAGGCCAGTTCGAACTCGACGGCCGCGCCCTGGCCGAAGCCGACACACTCCGTCGCGAGCCCCAGGTCGGCGTCCCGCCGGCGCATCTCGTGGAGCAGCGTCACCGGGAGCCTGGCCCCCGTCGCGCCCAGCGGGTGGCCGATGGCGATGGCGCCGCCGTTGACGTTGAAGACGTCGTCGTCGAACCCAAGTTCCCGCTGGCAGTACAGCGTCTGGCTGGCGAAGGCCTCGTTGAGTTCGACGAGGTCGTAGTCCCCCGGGTCGCGTCCCGTCCGCTCGCCGAGGCCACGCACAGCCGGCACCGGTCCGATACCCATGACCGTCGGGTCGACGCCGGCGACCTCGTGGTCGCCGACCGTCGCCAGGACGTCGAGGCCGTGGTCCTCGGCAAAGTCGCGACTGGTCACGAGCAAGCCGGCGGCGCCGTCGGTGGTTTGCGAGGAGTTGCCGGGGGTAACCGTCCCGTCGGCTTTGAATACGGTCGGGAGGTCGGCGAGTTGCTCGGGGCTGGTGTCGGGGCGGATGCCCTCATCCGTCTCGATGGTGTTCCCGTCGCCGTCCTCGATCGGGACGATCTCCTCGGCGAACCGGCCCGAGTTCGTCGCGTCGGCGGCACGCTGGTGGCTCCGGAGAGCGTACTCGTCCTGGGCCTCCCGGGAGACGTCGAACTCTTCGGCGACCGTCTCGGCGGTCATCCCCATCTGGAGCTCGCCGACGTTGTAGTGGTCGTTCAGGCCGGGGTGGAGGTTGTGGGTGTTCTCGCCCATCGGCACCCGGGACATGCTCTCGACGCCGCCGACGAGCACGACGTCGCGCTGGCCGGCGCCGATGGCGTCCGCGCCGCGCATGACCGCCTCGGCGGCGGAGGCACACCACCGGTTCACCGTGGTGGCCGGGACGGACTCCCCGAGGTCGGACATCAGCGCGATGACGCGGGCGAGGTTGTTGCCCTGCTCGCCGCGCTGCTGGGCACAGCCCCAGACGAGGTCGTCGACCTCCTCGCCGGTCAGGTCGGCACGGTCCAGCAACTCCTCGATGACCGGAATGGAGAGGTCCTCGCTTCGGACGTCCTCGAAGACCCCCTCGGACTTGCCGAGCGGTGAGCGGAGCGCCTCGACGACGACTGGCGTAGACATGACCGGAGAGAGGGGGGCTGAGGTGTTAAACCCACACGAACCCCTGGTGCGTGGAACGGCGTTGTGGGGGGAGCCGGGTCGCTGCCCACTCGGGTGGATATCGCCGCGTGGCGACTCGTGACCCCATGGTGTCGACGTCCCGTCCGGTGGTCGGGAACGAGGACGGTTCGAGCGACCTTTCGAGTCACTTAAATTGCTCGGCGCTGAAGTTCGTTGGGAATGAACGACCCGGAGCTGGCGGTCGTGGACTTCGTGCTGACAGCCGCGGTCTATAGCGAGGCCAGGGACCTGGAGCCGGACGACATCCCACCGGCCTATCGGGCGGTCTTCTGGGACGAGGGACGCATCGAGCGGCCCCTGAAGGCGACAGAGGAAAACGCCGCCGAGGCGACTGGCGTCGAGGAGCCCTGGGATGTCGTCGCGGGCCTGATGTTCACAGACAGGGACGACTTCTCGGAGACGATCACCTTCTCGGACCGCGGCATGGCCGAGGAGTGGTACGCCGACCGGGTCGATCCCGAGGGGCTGCTCGCGAACCCGGTCCTCGCGAACCACTTCGAGGGCGAGGTCGAGGCCGCCGACTACGAGGCCGCCCGCGAGGCCAACCGGCCCGCCCGCGTCGACCGCGCCTTCGTCGACTCGCTGCTCGAGGAGTACTTCGTCGAGGACGAGGAGCAGGAGATGCTCGACCTCGTGGACGTCCGCACGCCCGACGAGGTCGACATGACGCTGGACGATATTGTCCTCACCGCCGAGCAGGAGGGGGAGGTCCTCAAGATCGTCAAGGCCATCGAGCACCGCAAGTACCTCGCTGACATCGGCTTGCGTGAGATCGGCAAGCTTCTGTTCGTGGGCCCGCCGGGTACCGGCAAGACCTCGGTGGCGCGCGCACTCGCCCAGAAGCTCGACCTGCCGGTCTGTGAGGTGAAGCTGTCGATGATCACCTCCCAGTACCTCGGCGAGACCGCCAAGAACGTCGAGAAGTCCTTCGAGGTGGCAAAGCGGCTGGCCCCCTGTATCCTGTTCATCGACGAGTTCGACTTCGTCGCGAAGACCCGCTCCTCGGACGAGCACGCCGCGATCAAGCGCGCCGTCAACACGCTGCTCAAGAGCATCGACGAGGTCAGCCTCGTCCAGGACGAGGTCCTGCTCATTGGGGCCACCAACCACCCCGACCAGCTCGACGCCGCGGCCTGGCGCCGCTTCGACGAGATCGTCAACTTCCCCAAACCCGACCGGGGGATGCGCTCGGACATCCTCCAGGTCGTCACCCGCGAGATGGACATCGCGGACTTCGAACCCGACAAAATCGCCGAGATCACCGAGGGCCTGACCGGCAGCGACCTCCGGCTCGTCCTCCGGGAGGCCGTCCTCGAGGCACTCACCGAGGAGCGGCGCACCCTCACCCAGCAGGACCTCGTCGAGGCCGTCGAGGACTTCGAGGAGCGGGACACGCTGAAGAACCTCGACATGATCGAGGGCGACCACGACGCGCTGGTGGCTGGCGGCAGCGACTTTTCGGGGGAGGGCGAGGACGGTGGGGACGGCGACGGGAAGGCGGACGCCCCGACACCGGGCGCGACCGACGGCGGTCACGACCACGCCGCCCGCGACCACGACCACTGAGGCGCGTCGGGGGGCGGGGGGACGCCGCTATCCCAGGGACGCACGGCCGTTCGGAGGCCGGGGGCGAGATCCGCCGGTCGCTCGGAGCCCGGGGTGCGATCTGCCGGTCGCTCGGACGCCCGGGGTGCGATCTGCCGGTCGCTCGGACGCCCGGGCGAGCTTTGTCGCCCGTTCGGATGGCTGGCCGAGATCGCCCACTCTTTCGAACGCCGGCCCCGGTCGTTCGGACCGTCCTGTTGGCCACTCAGTCCCTCGTCCCCACCAGTTCCACCGGTTCGCCGACGGACACGGATCGACCGACCGACTGCTCGGGAACCCGGGTGTTCACCATCAGCCGGAAGGTGTGGTCGAAGCGATTCGACGCCGTCCACGACGGCATCGTTTCTCGCCGCCGCCGGGTGAACGTCTCCCGGAAGCCCGGCGTTTCAGTGCCGGTGTCGGGGTCCCGCCCTGGCACGACACAGCGCGCACACGGATGCACGCCCTGGAGCGTCGCCTTTCCGACCTGGAACCGCACGACTTCCCCGTGGTCGCCGAAGAGGCTGTCCTCCCAGAACGGTGGCACCCCGCCGATCTCGAGGTTCGCCCGAAAGCGTCGCCGAGCGGAGGCCAGATCGAACTCGAACCACGCCCCAACCTCCCGGAGCGTCGCCGTGGAGACGACCGTCGGCCCGTGGCGCTCGCGGTCGTCGTGCTGGCCGGTCTCCGTCCGGCGGACGCTGACCGGGCGGTCGAAGAAGGCACGCAGCCAGTCGTTCAGCGGGTCGTGGACGGTAGCCTCGGCGCGGTCCTGGCCCCCGTCGAACAGATCGAATCGGCGCCAGTCGCCCGGCCCTTCTCCCTGCCGCCGGAGGTCGACCGCGGGTCCCGTGTCCCCAGCCCCGTCGGGGCCTGATTCCCCGGCGTCGGGGACGAACCGGGAGCGGAGCCGGTGAACTTGGGCCGTCTTCTTGCCGTTCACGAAGTCCCCGGCCCCGCCCACGTCCGCCGTCGCGGGGTCGTAGGGCTCGCCGGGCGGCCGGTCGACGATGGCCCAGCGGCGGTCTCCCGCGAGGGCCCCGTCGGCCACCAGCGTCGCCGTCCCGCATCGTTCGGGGTCCAGCGCCTTGATCGGGAAGCGCTGGAGGAGGGCAAGGTGCGGGTCCGCCGCGCCGGGATTGGTGACGGGGTCGTCACCCCTGAGTGCGCCGCCGGGTGGGAGGTCCATGCGGGGTGATTGACGGGCGCAAGAAAGACGACGTCGCCGGCGAGCGCGGGCGGCCGCAAGGGAGCCCGGCCGGGTCAGTCGTCCGTATGCAGGTATCGGCCGCCACGAACGTGTATCGGGCGGCCCGCATAGGACTCGGGCTTATCAGAAGAGAAGCGAGATGCCACGGTCGTTGACAGCCAGAACGCCCTCGGCCAGCTCGCAGGAGTTATGAATCCGGTTGGCACCGCAACCGGCCAGAACGCCCTCGGCCCGCTCCCAGGAGTTATGAATCCGGTTGGCACCGCAACCGGCCAGAACGCCCTCGGCCCGCTCGCGGCCGCTGAGCAGGATATCCTCGCTTCGCTCGGATAGGGCCTGCTCAGCGACGCGCGACCGGGCCTCGCCCTTTCATTCC
>JAZKTI010000131.1:0-7592 GCA_036625635.1 Haloarculaceae archaeon | reverse complement strand
GCCCCTCGCGAGAGCCGGCCCCCACGTCCCGGGCAGCCCCAACGTCCGTGCCAGCTCCCAGGTCCGTGTCAGCCTTCTCGTCCGTGCCAGCTCCCAGGTCAGAGTCAGCCTCCTCGTCCGGCTCAGCCCCCAGGTCCGTGTCAGCCTCCTCGTCCGGCTCCGCCACCAGGTCCGTGTCAGCCTCCTCGTCCGGCTCGGCCCCCAGGTCCGTGTCAGCCTCCCCGTCCGGCTCGGCCCCCATGGCTCAGGCGTACCGGCGGGAGGCGAGGAACGCCCCCGCGATCAGGACGACACCGAGGACGAGCGCCGGGACGAGCAGCCCGCCACCGCCGTCGTCCGAATCCGTGACGGCGACGGCCAGTCGGTACGTCTTGGAGGTCATCGTGTCGCCGTCAGCGTCGTCGTACTGGAAGTCCATCTCGACCGGGTAGGTTTTCTCCAGGGCGCTCCCGCCGGCGGCGATGCCGAAGGTGACTGTTTCCGAGGCCCCGGGGGCGAGTTCCGCGACGAACCCCTCGCTGTCGGTCGTCGAGATCGGGTCGGCCGCGAAGAGCTTCGCCGAGACGTCGCTGACGGGCTCCTCACCCCGGTTCGTCACGGTGACAGTGACGGTGGTACTGCTGCCCGCCGGGACCCTGGCGCCGTCGACAGCGACCTCGAACGTGGGGGCGTCGGGTGCTACAGTCGCCCGTACGTCGGCGGACTCGCTCCGGCGCCGTTCCCCCTCGGCGTTCCGGTAGATCGCCTGCAAGGTGAACTGTCTGGTACCGTCCTCGGCACTCGCGTCGACCGTTACCGGGAAACTGAAGTCGGCGGATTCGCCCGGCTCGAGGTCGCCGACCGGGGCCTCGCCTTCGAGGGGGGTTACCGTCGTCGGTTGTTCGGCGAAGGCGACTACAAGGTTCCGTGCCACGCCATCACCGGTGTTCGTGACGGTCCCCTCGAGGGTCCCGTCGGCGCCAACCTCGAGGTCGCTCTCGCCCGCGGTGAAGGCAAAGTCCTGCCGTGGCGCCGGCCTGACGCCGACGGCACTGGTCGGTGCCTGTCCCGGGTCACCATCGAGGTCCTCGTAGGCGACGCTGGCCCTGAGGACGTACGACCGCGTTTCGGCCTCCTCGGTCGCCGTCACGTCGAAGGTCACCGTGCGGTTCTCGCCCGGTGCCCAGGAACCCACGAACCGGGTGGCCGTCGCCGCCCGGCCGAAGGCGAGTGCGCCGCTGGTCGAGGTCAGCGTTACCGTGGTGTCCCGGACGGCGACCGGCCCCTGATTGTGCATTGTGAGGGAGACCGACCCCGAGTCACCGACCGAGACGTTGCTCTCGGCGTCGAGGACGGGGAAGCGCTGCTCTCCCTGGGGGGTGAGCGCGAAAGTGAGCGCGTCGGTCGCTGCCGGCACGCCGTCGTCGTCCTCGTAGGCGACCGTCGCCGCCATCGTGTAGGGCTCGGATGCCGCCGTGCCGGCCGCGCTGACCTCGTACGAGACGGTCCTGCTCTCCCCCGCCGCCCACTCGCCGACGTATCGACTCGCGCTCGACGACCGCCCGAGGGTCAGGTCGGCGTTCCGCGATGAGAGACTCACGCTGGCGTCGGTGGCGGGGGCGGTCCCGGTGTTCTCGATGGACACCGCCACGGTGCCACTGGAGCCCACCCTGACGCTGGCGTCGACGTCGGTCACCTCGAAGCTGGCTCCGTCGGTGACTTCGAGGGTCACACTGACTGTCTCGGTGACGGTCGTCTCGACGTAGTTCCCCCGGTCGGTGATGCGCTCGGTGTAGGTGTAGGTGAGTTCCACCGGCAGGCTATAGGTCCCCGGCGTCGCGTCCTCGGCGACGGCAATGGGGATCTCCAGGGGCGGCGTCGCTCCTTCGGGGAGGGTTCCGACGGCTCGTTCACCGGTCAGAACCGAGATGGGCGCCTCGCCGGACTGCACGTCGACCGTGAGGCCTCTGGCGGTCGTGACGCGCCGTGCCAGGTCTCCGGCCCCGGGCGTCGCTCCTTCCACGTTGCCGGTGTTGATGACTGTCATCCGGAGGGAGGTCGTCTCCCCGGGGGTGACTGTCCCGTCGGCGAGCGACGCCGAGAGAACCGGTTCCCCAGCGACCGCTCCGGCGACGCCGCCGGGCACTGCCGCCAGGATGATCACCGCGGCGAGGGCGAGGCGTGAATACATGGATACCCGCGTGTTGTCCGCTGATTCCTCCGACCGGCCGCCTGTCGACCGCGACTGCTGCAGGGCGATGCGGCCCCGTGCCCGCGACTTCGACCGGGGGCCTCGATTGAGGACCGCCATTGCCGACGGGCGATTCCGACCGGCTGCCTCCCGACCGCGACCTCGACCGGGCGGCCTCGATGACCGATCGCCACCTTCACGCCCGTGATACCGACCGGCGACCGCGACTTGCTCCGACCAGGCACCTGTGGCCCTGTCCGTCCGATACATGCTGATACGGCAGGGTGAGGTGTATAACATATGGAATGACTGGAAACACACGTCGAGTTTATTCAACCACGAGAGTTACCGACTACTACCAGGTTGTAAAACGTAACTTTATGTGGCGGACGTCCGCAGATGAGGCCATGAGCGAGAACACGACCCGCCTCCCGGTCTGGTGTGCGGGTGACGACTGGTGCCCCATCACAAGCACGGCGACGCTGATCGGAAAGAAGTGGCACCCGGTTATCGTCCATCGACTCCTCGAGGCCGGTCCGCTGGGCTTCAACGACCTGAAGGAGGAGGTCGGGGGCATCTCGAGCAAGGTCCTCTCGGACAGCCTCAGCGACCTCGAGGAGGCCCAGCTCGTCGACCGGGAGATCATCTCGGAGAAGCCCTTCCGCGTCGAGTACTCGCTGACGGTCCGGGGGAAGGCACTCCGGGCAGTCATCGAGGCGATGGCCGAGTGGGGTGAGACCTACCTCAGACCCGCGGCGGACCGGGACGCGTCGATCGCATGAGCGGCCGCCCGTTCCGTCCTCCGGTGGCGGTGGTTCGACGCGAGACGCGCCTGGCCCGGGACAACTGATGGCCTTCGGGTACGAAGTCCCGCTGCTCGCGGCGATCGTCGGCGTCGTCTTCGTCGGCGTCGTCTTCGTCGGCGGTCTCGTGAAGGGAACGACGGGCTTCGGCTACGCCATTGCCTCGACTGCCATCCTGGCGGCTATACTCGGTCCATCCGTCGCCGTCGTCCTGATGATCGTTCCGACCCTGGCGGGGAACCTCTCGCTGCTGCGCGAACCCGACCGCGGCGACCTCCGAACCTGTGTGGCCAGGTTCTGGCCCTACGTCATCGCGGCGGTCATCGGCACCCTCGCCGACATGGCACTCCTCGATCGGGTGCCGAAACCCGTCCTGACCCTCGGTCTCGGCGGGTTCACCCTCGGGTACGTGATCGTCGCCCAGGACCGGATCGTCCTCCCCGGCGAGCGCCGGATCGCCAGTTTCTCCGTCCGTTCCGCGACGATGGCGAAGGTCGGGCTCGGCCTCTTCGCAGGCGTGGTCTTCGGGGCCAGCAACGTCGCCGTCCAGGTCGTTGCCTACCTGGACAGCCTCGACCTCGACCACGGTACCTTCGTCGGCGTCCTCGCGATGATTCTCGTCGGGATTTCGACGATGCGGGTCGGCGCCGCCTGGACCATGGGCCCCTTCGGCGGCACCGATCTGGTCTGGCTCTCCGTGCTGGTCGCCGTCCCCGGCCTGTTCGGCGTGAGCGTTGGCCAGCGGATTCGGAGGCGGGTCCCGAAACCGACCCTCGACACCCTCGCCCTCGGCTTACTCGCGATAATCGGGCTGAAACTTATTCAGGGCGGCGCGGCTGCTCTCCTGTAGGGTTTCACGACGCGCGACACGGTGCCGCGGTCTCACGTCGAGCGCCGCTCGATCGAACGGTGAGGCTCGTAGCGGGCCTCGACGTCGTCGTGGGTCTCCCGGCGTTGCGTTCCGAGTTCCTCAGTGCGGCGCCGGAGGGACGTCACCTCGTGGTTGTTCTCCAGCTCTGTCCCGGCACAACTCCTCCTCGAGGACCGAGGGCTTCGAGACCAGACGGAAGATCTACCAGAGGTCGGATTCTCCCCCGCCGCCAGCGGGCCCGGTCATCGTGGCGAGGTGTTTGTCGAGGGTCCCGAGCAGCGTCTCCTGGAAGACGGTGGTGGAGAGGTTGTCGTCGAAGGCCATCTCCAGGATGTTGAGATCGGGGTCGACGGCGGCGGTGATGAGGACCACGCAGCCTAGCCCTCCACCCGGATGGCCGCCAGAACGTCCTCGCCGTGGAGATCCGGCCTCCGCCGGTCCAGAAGCACGGGGTCGACGTCGTCGTCCATCGTTTCGAGGGTCGCCTCGCGCCCGTACGCGGACCGGGCCTCCTGATCCGTGCGGAGCAGCAGGGTGTGGGTATCGGCGACAGTCTCCTCGTCGTCGACGACCAGCACGGTCGGATCGCCCTCAACCTCGGCACCCCGGAAAATGCGTGGCCGGGGAAAAAATATCCTGCTACGGTCCGGGTCTGCCAGTCGGATCGGTCGGACTGATGAAGACATGCTTAAATCATCGGGGGAAGTGGTATCACGCGATGCAGCGGCGAGACCGTTCGCGGCAGGCCGACCGTGGGCCGGGTTCGCGAATCGTGCTTGGGGGACTGGCGCTGCTCCTGAGCATCGCGGTCGCGTCGATCGGTCACGCGACCGCAAGCGGGCCGGCCGCCAGCGGCATCGCCGCGCCGATCCTGTTGCTGGGACTCGCCGGCCGTCGGGAGACGTACGTGCTCGTGGCCTGGATCGCCGGCGGTGCCGCAGTCCTGGGCGGTGTCTTCTGGGGCCTGGGTCAGGTGGCGTCGATCGGCGTGCCGTCCGAGCTCCTCCTCGCCGCCGGGGTCGCCCTCGGCGGCGGTCTCGGTGGCGTCGTCCGGTTGCTCGGCGACGAGGAGACCCCGGAACACCCCGACGAGACGGTGACCTTCAACCGTGGCAAGTCGAGTGATTCGGGCGGAACGCCGGCCCCTCGCCCGGCCGATCTCTTCGAGGCGAGTCCCGATCCGATCCTCTACTTCGACGACAGCGGCGAGGGACCGGTCGTCAGGGCGGCCAACCCTGCCTTCGAGGGGGTCTTCGGCCTGACGTCGACCGCTGTCGAGGATGCCGCCCTCGGCGACGCGCTCATGGTTACCGGCCGTAACAACGCCATCGTGCGGGCGGCCAGCACGGGGGCGGACTTCCAGGCCACCGTCCCGTGTGAAACCGCCGAGGGCGAAGTGCCGTGTGCTATCCGTCTCGCAACTGTCACTGACGAGGTGGGAGTCCGCGGCTACGTCATTTATACGCCGACTTCGACCTAGACAGCGTCGCTTCGCGGCCGCGCCTCGGGGAGCTGAGCGGTCTTGCGATCCCCGAGGTCTGGGTCCCATGGCGCCTCGTCGGGCCCGGCCGTATCCGCTCTCTCCCGCGGGGAACAACGGAAGTTTAAAGATTCGGACGGAGCCAGTTCAGCACAAGGATGGACGCGCTCCCGCTACAGCTCGTCGACAGCTTCCTCCTCAACTACAACGTGGGGGACGCGCTGCTCGTGCTCTTCGGGGTGGGAATCCTCGCCACCTTACCGCTCAGGTCGGCAAAGGTTCTCACCCTCCACCTCATTCTCTTCGGCGTCATCTTCTTCATGACTCCCGGTAGCCTCTTCGCCGTCGAGCCCTCTGGGTCACACCTGCTCGGGTCGAACCTCCAGTACAAGATGCTGGGGTTCCTCCTGCTCACGCTCGGCCCCATCGTCTACGCGACCAGGTGACCCGCGCGCGGACCCCCCGCACCGAGCAACCGCCCCTCGACGCCCTGGCCCCGACCCCGATCAGTCCGGGGTACCGCCCGCGTTCAGTCGAGTTTGCCCAGCGCCGTGAAGAAGTCGAGGGGCGGGCCGGCGACGAAGACCGACTCCTCGGCCCGATCGACGTCGATGCGCGCCGGCGGGCGCACAGTTTCCCCACGTCGACCGTCGCTGAGGACGTGTGCGGTCTCGGCCTCGTCGACGCGCACGCTGACGGTCCGGTCGGTGTCGACCACGATGGGTGGCATTGCCGTCGACCCACACATCTCCGTGACGACCATCCCGTTGACGTCGGGGTGGACGAGCGGGCCGCCCTCGCTGAGGTTGTAGGCCGTGGACCCCGTCGTCGTCGCAACGAGGACGCCGTCGGCGTGGTCGCTCGCGTAGCGGTCGCCGTCGACACGGATCTCGATGGTGAGGCCGTTGCCCCGACCGCGCTGGGGCCCCTGGACAACGATCTCGTTGAGCGCCGGCGGCAGCGACAGGCCGTCCCAGTGGGCGGACAGCCGCGGGAGTTCCCGGGTCCGGACGGTGCCGGTCTCCCGGAACCGCTGGACTTCCTCGAGGACGGTCTCCCGGGCGTCTTCAGGCGGAACCGCGTTCAGGAAGCCCACCTCGCCGAGGTTGATCCCCATGATGGGGGTCGTCCCCGCGCCACGGGCCACGAAGAGGAAGGTCCCGTCGCCGCCGACGCTGACCATCAGATCAGTTTCGGCCATCGCCTCGATCGGCACCGCCGGCGGTCGGGACTCCGCGAGTTCTTCCTCGCCACAGTCCTCCTGTCGGTCGTACTCCTTGCGGGTGGCTTCGTCCACCTCGACTGCGACCCCCTCGTCCCGGAGCAGATCGCAGAGATCGCCCACGAGCGACGTGGCCCGAGTGTTTCCCCGCTGCCCGACGATGCCGACCTTCATCGGCGGCGGATTCACTCCCCTCCCCAATCAACCCGTCGCCCGATGCGCGGGCAACGGTAACTCATCCCTCGTTGCACCCAGAAGTTTGAACTGGCGCGTCGGGGTGGGTCTCCGCCGAGAGCTTCGGGGAGGACTTGGCGAGCGCCTTCCGGGAGTCCGGTGACCGCGCTCGAACAGAGCCACGATACGAGTCTCGCCACCGCATCCGAGCAGGGGTGGCCTTTCGCTCGGTACGAGGACGACCCTTATCGCGTCACCGTCACCGGGACCGGCGACCGTCGGACGACGGTCTCGGCGACACTCCCCAGGAGGACCCGCGAGACGCCCTTCCTGCCGTGGCTGCCCATGACCACGTGGTCGATGTCCTCGTCTTCGGCGTAGTCGACGATGACGCGGGTCGGCTTGCCCACCTCGACCTCGCGTTCGATGTCGACGCCCTCGTCGCCAGCCCGGGCCTCGAGGTCCTCGAGGATGGACTGCGCGTTCTCCTTCTGACTCTCGTACCACTCCTCGGAAAAGCTCGGAATCGACGCCTGAGCACTGTAGCCCGCCTCCGCGGGGTTGATGACGTGGAGGAGGATGAGCGTCGCGTCGGGAAAGAGGTCCGTCGCGACGTCTGTCGCGTGTTCGGCGTGTTCGGAACCGTCGACGGGAACGAGCACCCGCTTGGCCATGGTGACGGTTCGCATGCACCGGGTTTGAAACTTCGGGCGGTTTTCTCGCGAGCGGGAGCGGGGGCGGGTCGGACGTACTCGTGGTCCGGGCCGGACGTACTCGTGGCCCGGGTCGGACGTACTCGTGGTCCGGGTCGGACATGCTCGTGGTCCGGGTCGGACATGCTCGTGGTCCGGGTCGGACATGCTCGTGGTCCG
>JAZKTI010000130.1:0-7612 GCA_036625635.1 Haloarculaceae archaeon | reverse complement strand
CCTGCAACAGCCACGCCCGGCCTGCAACAGCCACGCCCAGCCTGCAACAGCCACCTCCCGGCCAGCAACAGCCACGCCCAGCCTGCAACAGCCACCGCGGGACCCGCAACAGTGCCCGCGGGACCTGCAACAGTGCCCGCCGAGTCGACTGTCTTCTGTCACGATTCCCGTTTGTCAGAACCCCAAGGCTCACCGTTATTCCTGGGTCTCGCTCGACGACCCTACGGCAGTCGTTTCGGCCGGCGATTCGTCGTCGTTCGTCGCGATGAACCGGTCACGGAGGTCGTCGGTGGGGACCATACACCGTTCTTTTCGCCCGAAGACGTCGTATCGGTACCGGGCAACGACGTCGTAGACGGCGTCCCGAATCGGGCGAGGGACGACCGCGAGGTGCCGGAGGATCGGCCAGGCGCCGTCCAGGTGGGCCGCGATGCGGAGGGCGGCCTCGGACTTCCGATAGCACTCGCCGTCCTCGACGAGCAGGAGCGATTCGCGCCCCTCGGGGTCGAGCCCGCACGCCGCGAGCAGGTCGGCACCGACCTCGGACTGGAGCGGGGCGAATCGCAACGCGCCGTCCGCATCCCGGGGCACCAGGAACTGGACCGTCCCGGTACAGAGGTTACAGACTCCGTCGAAGAGAACGACCGGGTGATCCCCGGCGTCGCCGTCGGCGCTCTCCATATCCGATCGTACACCACGCGGGCAGTAGTGTCTGTGGATGGTCGACCCTGTCGGTCTGTGGCTGGCGGACTGACGGGAAGCTCACCCGGGAGGACCGCACAGACCCGACTCGCCGGGTCCCCCAGCACGGTCCCCGAGCCTGACGGGCGAGAGGTGCCTACCCACGTACGCATACCGATGCTCGCCACGCTTCGGTACATAGATGGAGCGCCCTCATCCCGTGTACATTCGCGCCTCTGGCGTATGGAGAGTTTGAATTAATTCCCAGGAGGGAACGACCTCTCGAGCCCCGGGCGGTCAGGCTCCGCCACCCGATTCCAAATGGTTTATCATGGGTCCTGGCCATGCCACGGGTACATGTCCAGTCAACGGGTGGAGCCGTCCGGAGTGTGGGACGCGTTTCCCGACCCGGCGGCCGCCGAGAACGTCGCGTACAACCCCGACCTCGACGAGTTACGCGCGCTGGCGGCCGAGGACGAAACCACGACGGAGTTCGGAAGCCCGGCGTACGTGAGCGAGCAGCGCTCCCGGTGTGCCGACCAGACGAAGACCCTCGTGGACCACGACTTCGAATCGGCTGACTGGGAGGCCATCGAGGAGTCCCTCGAGGTGGCCAGGGAGCGTGACCTCGTCTGTCTCGATCGGGTCGTCGGTCGGCATCCGGCGAGGACCTACGTCTGTCGGCTGTTCGTCCCGGCCGCCCACGCCCGCATCGCCCTGGCCTGGGGCAAGCTCCTGGAACCGGCCGACGGTGGTGAACCGGATTTCCAGACACTCCAGCTCCCCGACTGGGACCGCGATCGACAGCGACGGATCCGGGTGCTCCCCGAGGTCGGACTGACCGTCGTCCTCGGGAGCGACTACACCGGCGAGGCCAAGAAGTCCTTCCTGCGCCTGTTCATGTTCGACGTCAAGCGGCAGGGTGGCCTCGGCCTCCACGCCGGGACCAAGCGAGTCAGGATCGCCGACGACGACGGCGAGACCGAGACCGTGGGCCAGGCCTTCCTCGGGCTCTCGGCGACGGGGAAGTCGACCCTGACCGGCCACGGGTGCTGGCTCGACGATCCCGAGGGGGCGGAGATGCTCCAGGACGACGTCGCCGCCTTGCTCCCGGACGGGCAGATCGCCGGGAGCGAGGGCCGGGGGCTGTACATCAAGACCGACGGGCTCGACGCGGAGGAACAGCCCGCCCTCTACAGGGCGGCGACCCACGAATCGGCGGTCTTCGAGAACGTCTGGGTCGACGAGGACGGAGCCGTCGACTTCGACGACGACAGCCTCACCTCCAACGGCCGAGCGGTCGTCCAGCGGGACTGCCTCGCCTCCGCGAGCGAGGACGTCGACCTCGCCGAGGTCGACCAGGTGTTCTTCATCACCCGAAACCCGGTAATGCCACCGGTTGCCCGCCTGACCGAGGAGCAGGCCGCCGTCGCCTTCATGCTCGGGGAGTCGATCCAGACCGCCGCCGGCGATCCCGACGCCGCCGGTGAGTCGATCCGCGTCGTCGGGACCAACCCCTTCATCGTCGGTCCCGAGGGCGAGGAGGGCAACCGGTTCCGCGCTCTCGTCGCCGCGAACGACCTGGAGTGCTTCGTCCTGAACACCGGCAACGTCGGTCCCGAGGGGGTCGACGTCGGCGTCCGGGAGTCGGTCAGCATCCTCGTCGGGGCCGCTCGCGGCGCGATCGACTGGTACCACGACGAGACCCTCGGTCTCGACCTGCCCCGGACGGTTCCGGGGATCGACGTCGACGCCTACTACCCGCCGGCCCACTACGAGAACTACGAGGCGGAACTCGCCTCGCTCCGCGAGGAGCGTCGGGACTACCTCGATTCTTTCGAGACTCTCGACGACGACATCAGGGACACCGTCTACTGACCGACGGGGGAGCAGGCCGTCACCCCAACCGAGCCGAGCTCAACTGGCCGTCCGGGCCGGTTCCGGCGAGTTCCTCCTCGTGACGATCGTCATCTACGGCCTCGATCGCCTGGTGTTCGTCCCGGGGATCCGCCGAGTCGTCGACCGGGTCGGAGTGGCGGAGACTCTCGCGCTGACGATGGTGCGGGTCACGAACGCGTCGTTCCCGGTGTTCGCGGTCTACGTCCCAGTCACGCTCTCCGGCCTCGCGCGGACGGCGACGGTCAGGGCGGCCGTCGCGGCGTCGGCGACGATCGCGCTCGGGTTCGCCGCCCAGGACGTGCTCGGAAACCTGGTGAGCGGGACGTTCATCGTCCTCGACCCGAAGCTTCGGGTGGGCGACTGGATCCAGTGGAAGGACCGGGAGGGGATCATCGAGGACATCAGCTTCCGGGTTACCCGCGTGCACACCTTCGACAACGAACTCGTGACGGTCCCGAATTCCGAGTTGACGGGTAACGCGGTCACGAACCCCGTGGCCAAGGACCACCGCCGCGAACAGATCGCGATCCGGATCGGCTACGAGAACGACATCGATGCGGCCAGAGAGATCCTCCGCACTGTCGCCGACGAGAATCTCGAGTTCCTCCAGCGACCGCGCGCAAAGATCTCGGTGACCGAACTCGCCCCCTCCGTGGTGGATCTCACCGCCTCGTTCTGGATTCGCGACCCCGCCAGGGCCGACCTCGTCGAGACCCGATCGGCGTACTTTTCCGAGGCGAAACGTCGACTCGAGGCCGCCGGGATCGAACTCCCCTATCCCTACCGGCACCTCACCGGCGAGATCTGGACGGACGGTCGCAGTGAGGGACCCGTGAACCCGAAAGCGTCGGGCGGTCATCCGTCCGGCGAAACCGCCGGGACCGACGGAGAGGCGGTGGATTGACAGGACCGGACCGAACGGTGGTCGGTGGCGGGAGGTGACCCACTCGATGTCCGACGACGATTGGTGTCCGAGCGGTGTTCGCTGATCGGTGGTGCCGAGCGGTGTTCGCCGATGGGTGGTGCCGACCGGTCTTCGACGGTGCGTCCGGCGCCCGGGTGGGGTTAGAACCAGCAGCTAGCGGGCGGTTGTGTACGACTAATGGACACGCGGGACGGACCGATACGTCAGGACCGGTTCCACTCCGTCAGATGCGACGACGACAGTTCCTGGCCGGGACAGCCACGTCGGCGACTGCGCTCCTCGCGGGCTGCGGCGGTAATTCGGGCGGGGACGGGAACGGGCAGGGCACCGACACCAGCCCTGACGGGACGACCGGGCCCGGTGGCTTCGACCTTCCAGACCACGCGGCACTTGAGGGGATCGACTCCCAGCCTTATCTCGGTCCGCCACCGGGCGAGGCTGACGGCCTCGTGGTCGCCTTCGAGGACCCTTCATGTCCTACGTGCGCCAGCTTCCACGCCGGCGTCTTGCCGAAGATTCGCTCGAACCTCACGGAGCCAGGGCGGGCGACGTTCGTCCTGCGTGGTTATCCGGTCATCTACCCCTGGGGCGAGCCTGCCACCCACGCCCTCGAGGCAGTCTACGGGGCCGATGACGCGGCCCTCTGGGACCTATGGACCCACTACTTCGACAAGCAGGACGACTACCGGGGGTCGGAGACCTCGGGCGTCTACGACATGACGGAATCCCACCTGGCCGAGGCCACCGATCTCGACGCGACGGCCGTTGTCGATCGGGCCCGGAACGGGGCGGTCGACGCGGCCGTGACGCGTGACCTCGAGGCAGGCGAGGCCGCCGGCGCCGGTCGGACGACACCTCACCTCTTCCTCTACGGGAACGGCGAGTTCCTGACGAAGGCACAGGGGAGCGTCAGCTTCAGCGTGATCGAAAGCGCGCTGGGGGTGTGAGGATGAGCAGATCCGACCCCACGGTCCCGGATTGGGGGTCACGGTGATGGTCCGGCTCCCCACCCGGGCCGGCGACTGGCGCCTTCTCGGTCGGACCCTCCGGCTCGTTCTCGGTATTCCCCGCTACGCGCTGCTGGGGGTCCTCATGACCGGGGTCGCTATCTCGCTCATCGCGTTCTCACAGAACCTCTCGCTCGTTTCCTTCGCCCTCCAGGGATCGCTGGCGCTGGGGGATCGTTTCGACGTCCTTCTGGGACTGTATCCGTTCCTCGGGACCTCCTTTACGGTCCTGACGAGCGTGGTGCTCCTCCTCGTCGCGATCCTCGTCGGCGCCGACATCGCCCTCGTGGTCTACCACCTCCGTGAACACGAACTCCGGGCCGCAGAGAGCAGCGGAAGCGTCGCGGGGGTGTTCCTCGGCGTCCTCGGGGCCGGCTGTGCGGCCTGTGGGTCGGCGATCCTCGTCGGCGTCCTGTCGCTGTTCGGAGCCGCGGGGCTCGTGACGGCACTGCCACTGGAGGGCCTGGAGTTCGCCCTGCTCGCCGTCGTCGTGTTGCTCCTCTCCCTGTACTGGCTCGCGGACGGTATGCGTGGCGGCTCGATTCGGGGGTGTCCTATCGATCCTCCCTGACGGTCGTCGTTGGGGCGAGGAGTGACGGCGGATTCGGTTCGGGGCCAACCCGGCACGCAACCACAGCCGGCGAAACACCGGCACTCGGAGCCAATCCCCGCCGGATTCAGAGCAAGTCCCCGTAGGAATCAGAGCCAATCGGCGAAGGCGTCCGTCTCACGCGAGCACAGAACGTACTCCCGTTGCATCGCCGCGATGGCCTCGCGGAGATCCAGGCCCTCCGCGAGCCCCTCGCCAACCCGCTCTTTCTTCCAGGTGCTCGGGGTCGTCCCGGCCTCGACCCGCGCCTCGATCGGTGCGAGGTAGTCCTCGACGTCGGCGGCATCGACGCAACTCTCTGCGAGGCCGCGGCGGGCGAACTCGAAGACCTCAGCGAAAATTCGGTCGTGGTCCCGCGTCCGTTCGCCGTCGGCGGTCACCCACGCAAGGTCCGCGTCGAGGCCGGACTCGGCGGCGCTGTAGAAGCTCTCCTCGGCAGCCTCCCAGGAGAGGTCCGTCAGGGGGTGATCGGCGGCGACGAGGCCACGGAGGAGCCCGGTCGTGAGGGCCTGGAGCCCGACCACGTCCCGGACGGTCGGCTGGGTCGGGAGTGGACGGTACTCGATCCGGAGCGAGCGCTCGTCGCCCGCCCTCGGAACGGGGTCGCCCCCGAGGACACACCGGAGCCACCGCCAGTAGGTGCTCCGCCGGTAGTCGAACTCCCAGTTCTCGTCGGCGAAGGTCTCGCGGCCGTCGTCTGCGATCCACTCCCGGAGGAAGGGGGCGTAGAGGTCGTCCGCGACGACCCGGTCGACGACGTCCGTGGCGTCCGCGAGGTCCTCCGGGACCCGCACCTTCGGGTTCGGGCTGCGGTTGACGGACTGTTCGAAGACGGCGATCCGCAGTTCGTGGTGGGTTTCCTCGACGAGGGTCTGGGGGTCTTCGAGGCCGGGGTCGTAGAGATCCGCCGGCAGGAACGGGGAGTTCGTCGCCAGGGCGAGCAGCGGGCCGAGCGTCCGGATCCCGGCGTTGAAGTGGGCAGGGACTGCGTCGGCCGCCGGAATCTGGAGGTGGGGCTGGATCGACGTCGCCAGTGACTCGAAGAGGATTGTCGGGAACGCACCCTCGAACCCCGGGACGGAGAGAGGGATCTTCCCGCCGGCGTGGTCGAGGACCTCGTTGTCGATCGCGTGGTACCGTGGGTCGCTCCGCATGTTCTCGGCGACGACGAACCCGTCTTCCCGGTGGTAGGCCCCCAGGTACTCCAGGCTGCCCTCCGCAGGGGGGATCGTCCACATCGCGTCGAGGACGAGTTCCCGATCGTGGGCCCGGGCCGCCCGCTGTGCGGTGTCGAACCCCTCCGCGATGGCAGCCGCCTGGCTCGCGAGGCCGTCCTCGCTGCAGACGTCCGGGGCGGTGTTGATCTCCGCGTTGTGCACCCCGAGTTCCTTCGTCGCCCCCGCCTCGAAGACGGCCTCCGGGAGGCGGGCGAGCCGACCGCGCCAGGCCGGTGGGGACTGCGGGCCGGGGGCCTCGTCGCGACCTTGGTCACCCCCACTGCTCTCGCTGCCGTCTGCCGGAACCCCCTCCACGGCGTAGACCTCCATCTCCAGGCCGACCGCGAACTCCTCGTTGTCGAGTTCGCCGGCGTCGATGGCACGTCGCAACCGGTCGGCCTGTGCCGCGACGCGCTCCTCGAAGGCCGCCTCCGCCTCGGCCTCGAGGGACCGTCCGATCAGTGACGTCGTCTCCGGCATATCAATCGAACAGGCCCTCGTGGCCCTCGGTCAGGTGGGCGAACTCGCCCGTCGCGAACTGCTCGTAGACGGCGTCGCGGTCGATGTCGGTCTCCGCGAGGGGCGTCACCCTGGCCGGTGTCCCGCGGACGAACGAGGCCGGGGGCACCTCGTAGCCCGAGGGGACGACCGATCCCATCGCCACGATGCTCTCGGCACCCACCGTCGCGTCCGAGACCGTGGCGTTGAACCCCACCATCGCCCCCTGCTCGACGGTCGTTTCGTTGAGGACGGCGCCGTGGCCGATCATGCCGCCCTCGCCGACCCTCGACCCGTGCAGGACGGCGTTGTCTCCGATGGCGCTCCCGGCCCCCAGTTCGACCGGGGCCACGTCGCCCCGGAGGACCGCGCCGGGCCAGACCGTCACGTCCGCGGCGATCCGCACCTCGCCCGCGAGGGTGGCCTCTCGGCTCACTGATGCCGCGGGGTCGACGGCAGGACCAGCCCCGTCGTAGGTGTACTCGCGACTGTCCATACCCACCGATCGATCGCGGTGTGTAAAACGGTTGAGGTTGGTCGCCAACGTCCGTGGGTGCTCCGGTCTGCATTCTTGCCGCCGGAAACCCTCTCTCGCTTCGTTTACTGGCTGTCGCGACCACTTTGGCTGGCCTGACCGCTGTGCTCGTCGTCGTCGTCCTCGTCTCGATAATTGTCGGGACCGCCCTGGGGTCTCTGGCCTTCCTGTTCACCCTGGGGTCGCTGGCCGCCCTGGCCACCCTGGGGTCGCTGGCCGCCCTGGCCACCCTGGGGTCTC
>JAZKTI010000129.1:0-7617 GCA_036625635.1 Haloarculaceae archaeon | reverse complement strand
GCCCTGAGGCTGTCCCTGGCCGCCCTGGGGCTGTCCCTGCCCCGGCTGACCCTGCCCCTGCCGGGGCTGGCCGCCCTGAGGCTGTCCCTGGCCGCCCTGAGGCTGTCCCTGCCCCGGCTGACCCTGCCCCTGCCGGGGCTGGCCACCCTGGCCCCGTCCCTGGCCGCCCTGTGACTGGCCACCGGGTTGCTGGCCCTGACCGTTGGGGGATTGGCCCTGACCGCCCTGGCCCTCACCCTCGGCGTCTCGGTTTGGCTCGCGCTTGATCCGCGTCTGCTCCTCGACACCCGCGTCCCCACCCTGGCCGGGTTCCTCGGACACGGGGGTCCCACACTCTCGACAGACGTTCGCGTCGGACGATAGCTCCGTCCCACACGCTTGACAAATCGGCATGTGTTGGACAGTCGAGCGGAGACGTAAAAAACTATTCTCGTTAGTTCACACGTCAGTGCTCGAATCGAGGCGGACCCGGTCCAACTCAAACTGGCCTTCCTCGCTGGCGGGGACGAACTGTTTTCGCGATATAGCGCGGTGACACCGGACGCCAAAAGCGGCGGCCTCAGGCGAGGACGGCTTCGAGCCTGTCGACGAGATGCTCGTTCCCAAGGAAGACCGGCGAGCGTTCGTGGAGTTTGCCGGGCGTCTTCGACAGCAGGGAGCGGGTTCCGTCCGTCGATGCGCCGCCCGCGGTCGCGATCACGTGGGCCATCGGATGGCCTTCGAACTGGAGGCGGAGTTTTCCTTCGGGGGCGTCGGTGAGCATCGGGTAGCCGAAGATGCCCCCGTAGGTCAGCACCTGGTTCACGTCGGCGACCATGGCCCCGCCGTAGCGAAGCTTGAGCCGGTCGGTCTCGACCCCGTCCACGAAGGCTCTGAAGTCCTCCGGCCAGTCCGGGACCCGGCCGCCGAACCCGTAGACGACAGGGTCGGCCGGAAGAGTGACGTCCTCGTGTAACACGTCCCGGACGCCGTCCTCCAGGAGGTACTCGGTGACATGGTCCCTGGCGACGACCATCGTGGTGATGGGACCATAGCAAACGTAGCCGGCGGCGACCAGCGCATCCCCGGGTGCTGGCAGTGGCTCGTCGTAGATGCCGACGATAGTCCCCATGCCGTTGTTCGACGCGAGGTTCGAGGAGCCATCGAGGGGGTCACAGGCCACGTGCAAGGCGGGTTCGGCGGCATCCTCCACTCCGGCGGGTTCGTCCCCTTCGGCGTGGTCCTGCTCGCCGCTCGCCCACACCACGTCCGCGCGCTCCTCGCTGGCATAGGAGGCAACGCCGTCGATCGCGAGGAGTTCCGCTTCGAGTTGCTCGTCGGCGTAGACGTCGGCGGCGAGCTGGATCTCGCCGCTCGGGTTCTCCTCGCCGTGGACGGCCCGTCGCTCGGCGAGTGCGCGACGGACGTCGGTGGCGACTGCA
The DNA here is from genome assembly GCA_036625635.1 of Haloarculaceae archaeon. GTDB lineage: Archaea > Halobacteriota > Halobacteria > Halobacteriales > Haloarculaceae > JAZKTI01. The sequence goes on along the minus strand of JAZKTI010000129.1, from coordinate 6,196 downwards.
GCCACGCGGGTGAAGATGGCTTCGATCGCGTCCCCGGGCTCGGATACGCCGACCATCGCTCAGTCGTCCGCGGCCGCGAGGGCGGTATCGACCGGAGCTTCCTCGAAGATGACCTGCTCCAGGGCGTCCAGGATGCGGGTCGGCTCCTCGCGCTGGAACACGTTCCGGCCGACGGCGAGGCCGACGCCGCCGGCGTCGATCACGGCCTTCACGCTCGCCAGGAACTCCCGATCGGAGGTCTTCGAGCCGCCGGACATGACGACCTTCGTCGGACCGGCCATGCGGACGGCCCGCTCCATGGCCGCCTGGCTCCCCGGATACTTGACCTTCGCCACGTCCGCGCCCAGTTCGAGTGCCTGGCGAGCCGCGTAGGCAATGGTGCCCGGCTTGGTGTCGTTCTTCAGGCCCTGCCCGCGCGGGTAGGACCACATGACCACCGGGAGGTCGTGATCCCGGGCTGCCTCGTGGGCCGCCCGGAACTCCTCTGCCATCTCGATCTCGTTGTTCGAGCCGCCATAGAGCGTGAACCCGACGGCGTCCGCGCCGACCTCGGCGGCGTAGTCGACCGACCAGTTGACCGCCGAGTCCGGTTCGCCCATCCACAGGTTCGACGTGCCGTTGAGCTTCGCCAGGAGGTTCACCTCGTCCGCGTAGGAGGGGTAGTAGGCCTCCGCGACGCCCTTCTGAACGGCGAGCGAGGTCACGGCGTCGTGTCGGGCCACGTCGAACACGTGCTCGGGGTCCGCGCTCTCCGGGACCGCCTCGAAGTCGACGGGGCCGTGCTCGAGGCCGTGGTCGTACGCCAGGATGAGCACCTTCCCGTCGCGGGCGAGTGGCGTGTCATCGATCGGTCGCATTGTAGGAGTGGGTCCGGACGTAGCCGGTAAATTTCTTTTCGTCGCTCGCTCTTCCGGGCCCTCGGCCGCACGCCTCCCCGGGGCCCGAATCCGACGGAGGTGGTCGAGTGTGTGGCGGGCGGAACGGCCCGCGTGGACTGCGGCCCGCCAACACGACGGGGTTTCTCCCGTGGACATCCTGCGCCATTGGTGGATCGAACCTGGAAGAGGAGTTGGGAGATTGTGGTGTTGTCACCGCCCGACGGGAGGGGTCAGTAGCCTTAGGACCCCGGGACGCGTGAAACCGCCCATGCGCGAACTCGAGCGGGTCGATACCATCGGGGTCGTCGGCGCGGGAACCATGGGCAGCGGCATCGCACAGGTCGCGGCGACGGCTGGATACGACGTCGTGATGCGCGACGTGGAGCAGGCCTTCCTCGACAGCGGGATCGAGACCATCGAGGACAGTCTCGACCGGGTCGTGGAGCGGGAGGACCTCTCGCGAGAGCAGGCCGACGCGGCCCGGGACCGGATCGCGGGCACGACCGACCTGGGAGACCTGGCCGAGGCCGATTTGATCGTCGAGGCGGTCCTCGAACAGATGGACGTCAAGCGCGACGTCTTCGGCGAACTCGACGAGATCACCGACGAGGAGGTCGTGCTGGCGACGAACACGAGCACGCTCTCCATCACGAGCATCGGGGCGGCAACGGCCCGACCCGGCAACGTCGTCGGGCTCCACTTCATGAATCCGGTCCCCGTGATGACGGGCGTCGAGGTGGTCGTCGGCGAGAAGACCGACGCCCCCGTCGTCGACCTGGCCCACGCCTTCGCGGCCGACCTCGGCAAGGAGACCTGGGAGTCCGCCGACAAGCCCGGTTTCGTCGTCAACCGGGTGCTCATCCCCTGGGTGAACGAGGGGATCCGCGCCTACGACGAGGGGGTCGCGACCAGGGAGGACATCGACACCGGCCTGAAGCTGGGGACGAACGTCCCGATGGGGCCCCTGGAACTGGCCGACCACGTCGGCCTCGACATCGTCCTCGACGCGAGCCAGACGCTTCACCGCGAACTCGGCGACCGCTACCAACCGGCCTACCTGCTGAAGCGGAAGGTCGAAGCCGGGGACCTCGGGAAGAAGACCGGGACGGGCTTCTACGACTACGAGAACTGACGGGCCTGGCGCCCCACCGATCCGGGAGGCGGAGACGCCCAGGGCGGGGCCGTTCGCTCCATCGACGCCGGGAATGGCCAACAGTTATTCGCCGACCGGGCCAACCTGGGTCCATGGACTTCCAGCTGACCCCCGAACAGCGTCAGATCAGGGACATGGTCGCGGACTTCGTCGACGAGGAAATCGTGCCGCGGGCGGCCGAGATCGACGAGACCGACGAATTCCCAGACACCGTCGTCGACCAGATGGCCGACCTCGGCCTGATGGGGATGCCGATCCCCGAGGAGTACGGCGGGGCCGGCCTCGATTACCACTCCTACGCTGCCGCGCTGGCCGAAATTTCCCGGGGGAGCGGTGGAGTCGGGACGATCGTGGCGGCCCACACCTCGCTTGCCTGCAACATGGTCTACGAGTTCGGCAGCGAGGCACAGAGGGAGGCGTACCTGACGCCGATGGCCGAGGGCGAGGACGTCGGTGCCTTCGCCCTCACAGAGGCCGGCGCCGGCAGTGACGTCCCGAAGATGGACTGTGCAGCCGAAAGGGACGGGGACCAGTACGTCATCGAGGGAAGCAAGCTCTGGATCTCCAACGGGTCGGTCGCGGACACGATCACGCTCTTTGCCAAGACCGACCCCCCGGCGGGGAGCCACGGCATCTCCTCGTTCATCATCCGGCCCGAGGAGGACGAGGGCTTCCACGTCGAGAACACCGAGGACAAGCTGGGCGACAAGGGCTGTCCGACCGCCGAACTCCGCTTCGACGACGTCAGGATCCCCGAGGACCGACTGATCGGCACCGAGGACAACGGCTTCGTCCAGGCGCTGAAGACGCTCAACGGCGGCCGGATCACCATCGCGGCCCGCGGCGTAGGGATCGCCCAGGCCGCCCTCGACGAGGCCCTCGCCTACGCCCAGGACCGCGAGCAGTTCGACCAGCCTATCGCCGACTTCCAGGCCATCCAGCACAAGCTTGCGGACATGGACACGAAGCTCCAGGCCGCCCGCATGCTGATGCACCGGGCCGCGGATCTGAAGATGCGCGGCGAACCCTACGTCAAGGAGTCCGCCCAGGCGAAGCTCTACGCCTCGGAGATTTCCCGGGAAGTGTCGAACGAGGCCATCCAGATCCACGGCGGCTACGGGTACGTGAAGGACTTTCCTGTCGAGCGGTTCCTCCGGGACGCGAAGATCAACGAAATCTACGAGGGCACCAGCGAGGTCCTCCGAAACACGATCGCCGACCAGTTGATGGACTGAGAACGCACCCGGGGATCGCTTGCGCCGCCGCCGGTGGACGCGGAAACCGGCACAGGATCACCGGCCCTCCCGAGCCCGGTGAAGTTTTGGTCTCTGGCCGAAGACGGACGAGTGGATGCTGGAGCTCGAACACGGGTTCAGGGTCGTCGACGTCCACGTCCAGCTCGACCCGGACGAGCAGCGCCGCCCGCAGGGCTCCGGCGACCCCGAGAGCATCGAGCGGGAGATGCACCAGGCGGGTATCATCGGCGGCCTCGTCGTCTCCGGCCCGCGCGAGGGGAGCTACCTCAAGGCGAACAACGGCGTGGCCCGGATGTCCGTCGGTCGCCCCTTCGACGCACTCGCCCGACTCGACGGGGCGCTCGATCCGGGTGAAGGCGCGGGGGCGCGCCTCCGGAATCTCACCGCCTCCCGCGGGGAGTCCCACACGTCCCCGGTCGACGTGGAACAGTACGCCTACGACGACCGGTTCGAGGGCTTCAAACTGCACCCGCCGATCGACGGTCTCCCCGACGCCGAGGTTCTCGAACAACTGGAGGACGCCGATCTCCCCGTCATTACCCACGGCGGCTGGCGGTTCCCGCCGGAGCGTATCGAGGCCACCCTCCTGGCGTACGACTTCCCGCTCGTCATATCACACTTCGGAGGCCATCCACTCCAGGCCGACCGGATGAACGAAGCTATCGACCTGCTCACACGCCACGACGCCTGCTATCTCGACACCGCGATGGTCTGGTATCGCGACCCGCTGGAGCGGGCAATCATGGAGCACCCCGACCGGGTGCTGTTCGGGAGCGGCGCGCCGTTCACGCACCCAAACGTCGCGATCATGGAGATCCTCACGTTGAACGTCCCGGAGGACGCGATGCGAAAGGTGTTCACGAAGAACCCGGCGCGAGTCTTCGAGGAACTGGCCCCCTGAGTGGTGGATACAGCGACGCGGTCCTGAGAGCGACCGGCGCGGGAGGAACTGAGCACCGCCTGCTGAGGACACGGCGGATGCGGACCGCTCCCGACGGCTCCTCAACAGGCGCCAGTGGCCTACAGATCCCTGACACGCACCGCGCGGTCGTCCTGTGCGGAGACACCTCGCGGGTTCCGCCGGGCGCTCGAATCCGCTCGCCGTGCCGCCTGTCCGTCCTTGACCCCGCCCGCCGCATTCCTCAGCACCTCCCGACCGGTTCCCAACCAGGTAGAGGGCGCCGCCTCGCCGCGGACCACCCGCCCGAGTTCGTCAATGGCGTCCCGACCGGCGTGGGAGGCAATCCGCCCAAGGATGGTCGGTCGAGGGCCGTAGTTCTTGACCAGCCGGTAGGCGAGCGAGCGATACTTCCAGTCCCACTCGGGTTCGGTGACGCCTCCGTCGACGGCCGCGTCCCGGACCACGGCCATATCGGGATCCCACTGAACTGACCTGCCCTGGCCCGCGAGGCGGTGGGCCATGTCGCGCGCGCCGCCCAGGTCCAGGTATTCGTCGAACCCGTCGAGTTCAGTCAGGACCTCCCGACGGAGAACCACGTTACCGGGATTAAAGTACCTCACGTCGCGTCCTGCAATGGAGCTGGTCTCCTCGATCTCGGTTTCGACGCCCGCCCGGAGTTGCGTGTGGGTGGGCCCGGTCACCCCGGCGGCGAGCGCGAGGCCGCGCTCGACCGCCGCCTGCCAGTCATCCTCGACGGCCGACCGGTGGCTGACGAACCCCACGGCGTCGCCCGTGCTGTGTTCGATGCCTGCGTTTCTGGCGGCGTTGATGGTCCGATCGGCGATGTCGACGAGTCGATCGACGTCGCCCCGTTCCTGGACCATCCCGGTGGTTCCGTCGGCCGAGGGACCGTTTACGACGACGACCTCGGCGTCGGGGGCGTGGGTCCCGAGCGCGTCGAGACAGCCCGCGAGGTCGTCGCGCGCGTTCAGCGTCGGGACGACCACCGAGAGTTCCATACCCCGCCGTAGTCGGGTCCAGATTAAAAAGACTCGCGACTACGCACCGCACAAAGCTCGTCGGGTAGGCGAACACAGACCGGTAGCGGCATTCCTGGAGCGCTTCGTCCGGGTCCCCTCAGACGCGCGCGTCCCAGTAGGAGACCGACGCGAGGCGAGGTCCGGCCGGGGTCTTCCGGATCCAGGTGTCGAGTCGCCTGACCGTCGAGGCGACGTCGCCCGGGACCTGCCGGTAGAAGCCGTAGGGGAACGTCCAGTCGTGTTCGGCGCCGGCGAGTTCGAGGCCGACATCGTCGAGCAATCGATCGATCTCCCACCGGCTGTACAGCCGGGACCCCATCGGGAGCATCCAGTTGTACAGCGACCGCGAGGAGAACCGGTTGAAGGTGTCGAAAAAGACCTGGTTCCGCGAGACTCGCCGCATCTCCGTCAGGTACGAGGCCGGGGTATCGGCGAGGTGGAAGAAGCGCATCGCCAGGACGGTGTCGAAGTGGTCGTCGGGAAAAGGGAGTCGCCCCGCGTCGCCCTGGATGAAGGAGAGATGGTCGGCGACTCCCGCCGACCTGGCCTTCTCTCGGCCCTGCTGGATCATGGCCTCCGAGACGTCGAGGCCGAAAACGTCCGCGCCACGGTCAGCCAGCAGCACAGTAAACCGACCGGTCCCGCAGGCGATTTCGAGGATCTCCTTTCCCTCGACCGGGCCGACTGCGTCGAGGACTGCCTCCTTCTCCCGCCGGTCGATGAGCCGACCGCCGCGCGAGAACCGCTTGTCCTCGTAGGATTCCGCGACGTCGTCGGCCTGATACCACTCCTCGCCTTTCACTGTTACTCGACCCTGGCGAGTCAGGGAAGTTAACGGTACTGGAACTCAGTCGGCCGTTCTTGTCCCCATTCGCTGGCCACGATCCCGCCAGGCTCAGAGCCAACCCGGGTACGGGTCCGGCTGACCACCATGCCAACCCGGGTCCGGGTCCGGCTGACCACCACGT
>JAZKTI010000128.1:0-7625 GCA_036625635.1 Haloarculaceae archaeon | reverse complement strand
CCTCGCCGTATTTCTCGGCGCCCTCGCTCCCATCCTCGCCGTACTCCTCGGCGGCCTCACTCTCTCCCTCGCCGTACTCGCCGTCTTCGCCAGCTTCGTCGGCCGCTTCGCCTTCTCCGTACTCATCGTCATGGTTCACGGGGGCCTGGTCCTCGCTATCGGCCCCTTGCTCCCCACGCTCGGCGCTCTCATCGTCGTCGGTGGGGTCGTCCTCGGCCGGCACGCTCTCGGGCGCCTGGGAGGCCGCCGCGATAGCGCCACGCCAGGCCTCGATCCCGGCGAGTCGGTCCTCGATGGTCGCGAGGCGGTCCTCCATGGCCTCAATGGAGTCCCCGAGTTCGTCCGGGCCGTCCTCGAGGTCGTCGATCCGGGAATTGAGGTTGTCGAGTTCAGTCTGGATGTCGTCGGCACGCCCGGTCTCGCCGAGGAACTCCTCGAAGGCGGGCAGGTAAGCACGCATGTCCGCGACGTCCTCCTGGAGCTGGGAGACTTTGGTCTTCGTGACGGGGTCGTTGTCGAGGGACCCGGTTTCGAGGTGCGGTTCGATAGCCTCGGCGATTGACTCGGCAGTTTCCTCGTCGATCGGCGTCTCGATTGCCACACCCTCGCTGGTCTCCTCGCCGCTGGCCTCGGCCTCGCCTTCGGCGGCCTCCGCGTCGCCACCTTCGCCGGACTGTTCGGCGGCTGGCCCGCCGATATTGACCACGCGTGGCTCCTCCCCCAGCGGATCGGCCTCCGAGGGCTCGATGGCCCGGAGCCCGTAGATGATCCGCCGGGCGCCTTCCGGCGGGAGTCGTGCCGACAGGAGGAGCGTCCCGTCGTCGGCGAGGTCCCACTCCACGGGTTCGTGATCCGGCAGGAACCCGATTTGGGAGTGCTCGGTCCCCGGCGGGAGCGATTCTTCGATCGTGACGACCGAGTCCGCCTTGTGTGTCGACGTGATGACGAGGTCGATCTGGACGTGCTGGCCCTCCTTCTCGGAAACGTCCTTCTTGATCGTGAATCCCCGGTCCTCTGTTTCGAGTGATATTACAGTACCTTCCTGGGACATGCTACCTGGTTGCGCGTGGGGATATTTAAATCGGATGGGCCAATCGAACAGTTTATTTTTCGGGGATGGGAGTAGGTCTGGGCCCGTCGACCCGGCAGAGTCCGGTTGTGGCCGACGCATCGAGACATCTGGATATCGATGCCAGGTGGCCGGTCGGCACCGGCAATGCGATCCGACTCCACGGCAATGCGAGCCGAATGAATGGCAATCCACCCGCGGAGCTTGAATCGTACCGGATGCCCGGAAGCGTGCCAGATACCCGGAAGCGAGTCGGTTGGCTGGACCCTGGACCTGGGGACGGCAGGGGAGCGATGGCAAGGTTTGTACCGTCGCCAGCCCTAATCCAGGGCGATGGACGCGCCGCTCTGGACGGAGACTCACGCACCCACGCTCGCGGACATTCCACAGCCTGCGGTTCGGGAGAACCTGCAGCGCCTGCTCGAGGACCCGATGAACCTGGTCCTCCACGGCCCCCCGGGCAGTGGCAAAACCGCCGGTGCCCGGGCCCTCGCCGCCCAACTCCACGAACAGCCCGACGCGGACCTGATCGAGATCAACGTCGCCGACTTCTTCGGAATGACCAAGTCGGAGATCCGAGATGACCCGCGGTTCGAGCGCTTCCTCCAAGGGCAGACGGAGTTCTCGAAACGCTACCGCCGGAGCCCGGACCAGACGAACAAATACAAGCGGGACTGGTCCAAGCGGGCCATGCTTGGCCACGTTCTCAAGGAGATGGCCGGCTACGAGCCCGCAAGCGGCGAGTTCAAGACCGTCCTGCTGGACAACAGCGAGGCCATGCGCGAGGACTTCCAGCAGGCCCTCCGTCGCGTGATGGAGCAGTACCACGCCTCGACCCAGTTCGTCATCGCGACGCGCCAGCCCTCCGCGCTGATCCCGCCCATCCGATCGCGGTGCTTCCAGCTCCCGGTCCGCAAACCGACCGTCTCGGAGACCGTCGACGTCCTCGAGGACATCGTCGACGCGGAGGACGTTCCGGCCGAGGAGGACGGCCTCGAGTACATCGCCGGTGCGGCCGACGGCGACCTCCGGGAGGCGATCCTCAGCGCCCAGACCACCGCGGTCCAGACCGGCGAGATCACGATGGAGTCCGCCTACGAGACGCTCTCGGCGATGGACACCAACGAGCAGGTCGTCGAGATGCTCGCCGACGCCGAGGCCGGGGAGTTCACGGACGCCCGGAAGACCCTCGACGACCTCCTCGTCGACGAGGGCTACGCCGGCGGCGAGGTCCTCGAGGACGTCCTCGCGGTCGCGCGGTCCCGCTACGGCGGCCGGGAACTGGCCACGCTCCACCGCCTCGCCGGCGACGTCGACTTCGACATCGCCCGCGGGACGAACGACCGACTGCACGTGGCTCACCTGCTCGCGGAGATCGGGCCGCGGGAGAACTAATCGCGCGAGGTGAATGGCGCGGCAGGGACGGCCCCTGGTCGGGATGGCTCTACCGGGTAGCTGTGACGAGGCCGAGGCGTCTCAGGCACCCTCCGAACCGGCTGTCACCGAGCGATAAGGGCGAGTGTACCAGGCGCTGAAGGCGAGGAGGACCAGGAGGCCGCCGAGGAAAACCCCGAGGACCCTCGCGTACGGGATCGTGACGGTGCCAACCAGCTTGGCGCCTGTGGCTCCCCCGACAAGCATTGCGAAGATGACGGCCATTCCGAAAAGCCAGCGACCGACCGGGTTCGCCTCGACCGGATTCGTTGCCATAGTCAATCGGGTGTCCCGTGTCGGGAAACAGGTATCTCGGGCTCCCGGGAATCGAGGCTGGGGGTGGGTGGATCGAGGTCGGCCTGGATGACTGAGTTCGGACCGCTGCCGATCGAGTCCGCGCTCGGGACCGCAACCAGCCCGAACGCCCTCGGCCCGCTCGTAGTCGTCGAGTCCACTCTTGTTACCGCGTTCATCCAGAAAGCCCTCGGCCCGCTCGCGGCCGCTGAGCAGGATATCCTCCCTCGCTCCGCTCGGTCGGATAGGGCCTGCTCAGCGACGCGCGACCGGCCCTCGCCCTTTCATTCCTCCAGGAAGCCGGATTCCGAGCACGACTGGGTTTCCGGAATCTACCCAGCTACTCGCAGATTCCCACCCCTGGTGGAATGAAAGGGCGAACCTCGCTCGCGCCCTGTTTAGTCGCTGCTCGGGCACTATCCGAGCGAACGCAGTGAGTGCGAGACTCGACCGAAGGGAGAGTCTCGAAGCGAGCCGGTGAGCGGAGCGAACCGGTGAGCAGCGAGGATATCCCGAGCAGCGACCGCGAGCGAGGTGAGGGCTTTCTGACTGTTTGCGGTCGCGGTCACGTCTCACATCACGAGCGAGGTGGGGGTTTCTGACTGTTTGCGGTGACGGTACCAGCACTAGCACCGTAAGTGAGCGACACGAAACCGTGCTGGCTGTCCAGTCGACGCATCTGTCACACCGAGCCACCGGTGCACGACGGAACCCAACAGCGCGAAGAAGACCAGCTATTCCGAACCAGGGTCCACGATCTCGTCCGGGAGGACGTGGAGCCCTGCCCGACTCTTGAACACTGACACCTCGTCGGCGTCGGGATCGAGGTAGTCCGGCCGGGGGACCGTCTGGGCCTCGAAGGTCTCCGGATCGAGCACCTGGACGGCGTGGTCGTCCTCGACGGCGACAAGTGTCGTCCGCTGGGCGTCCTCGCGCCAGCCCAGCCGGCGCGCCTCGGGTGCGTCCCCGGCCTCGAAGGCCGCCTCGTACCGATCACCCGTGGCCAGACCGGTCCCCTTGAGGTTCCCCCGGACGCTCCGGACGAGGACCGGGCCGTCACCAGCCTCGGGATCGATGATCTCTCCCTGGCGATAGGCGGGGAGGCGGACGGCGTAGCTCAGCCGATAGACCTCGTTGCCGTCCTCGTCCTCGGTGATGAGGCGCTCGGAGTCGGTGTACTCGCCGCCGAACTCGTCGACGACGCGGCGGGCGACCCGCTCGCCGAGGTGGGTCGTCGAGAGCTTGACGTCCAGCCCGCCGTCGACTTCGGCGACCTCGGTGACGAAGGCCTCCCGGTCGCCGTCGGCCTCGAGGTCGGCGACGAGATCGTGGGCGATCGTCTTCGCGCGCTCGAGTTCCGCGTCGGTTGGTTCCCGGTCGGCGGCCCGGACCTGGACCGTGCTCGCGAAGGAGCCGCCGGCGATGCGGCCACAGCGGTCGCAGGTCTCCCGACCGATCTTGACGGGGACCGTGACCTCCTCGCTGACGGTCGTCCCGCGGACCTCGCCGGTGAACCCGCAGTGCATCCGGATCGTCGTGGGGTCGACCTGCTCGGGGGCGACCTGCCAGGAGACCGCGTCGGCATCGACGTGAACGCCAAGGGCCTCGGTCACGGCGTCCACGGCGACGTCAGTGTAGTCCTCGGCACCGACATCGACCCAGCGGTTGCCGCGGTGAACCGCCCCGCACTGCGAGCAGACCCGCAGTTCGATCCGGTCGGGTGCGTCGACGAGGTCGAACCGGTCGAGGTAACAGTCCGTACAGAGGACGGCGTCGCTGTCCCGCGGCTCCTCGGCCGGGGACTCCTCCGTTCGAGATCCCTCGGCGTCGTAGTCCCCGTCGTCGGACTCCTCGGGCCCGGACGCCCGAGCCAGGGGCTGTCCGGACCGAGGCTCCTCGCGCTCGACCGCCGTCCCGCACTCGGGACAGAAGGCGCCGGAGCGGCTCATTGTCAGGAGGTAGCGGCCTGAGTGGGATAAGCGCCGCGCTCGGGAGCCATTCGATCGGCGTCGGGCGGTCCGGCCGGGGAGGTCGAACCCCGCCCCCGGCGTCGCTCCCGGTTTCGTCTGGTCGAAGCGCTCATTCAGGGGATCCCACACCGGGTGTCCAGGGGTCGGTGTTCCGAAAAGTCTATATTAGCCAGTCCTAATATGAGCAGTTGCTACATGGAGGACCAGACCGCCGGCGCCGACGCGTCCGGAGCCCAGGGACCGTCGCGGGCCGACTGCTGTCCAGGTACACTGTCGCTGCCGACGCCCGTGGTCGCAGCCGACGTGGAGGTGCTCGCGACGCTCGGGAACGAGACCCGGTACGGGGCCCTCCGCCTCATCGCCGAGGCCGAGTCGAGCGTCTGCGTTTGCGAACTGGAACCGTCTCTCGGGGTGAGCCAGGGTGCGGTCAGTCAGGCCCTCTCACGGCTGTTCGACGCCGGCCTGGTCACCCGCGAGAAACAGGGCCGGTGGCGGTACTACGACACGACCCCCCGGGCCGAACGCCTGCTCGCCGTCCTCGACGAGACGCGAGGGGAGCCAGCGGGGCTCGACGAGACGCGGGACCAATCCATGGAATCTCGAACTCAGTCCGGAGGGACGCGAGACCAGTCCGACGGGAGGATCGCTGACGATGCGTGACCAGGGCTCCGGACCGGCCGACGGCGACAACGGGCTCGACCCCTCGCCGCAACGGAGTGCGGTCCGCGAGCGATACGGCTCGATTGCCGGCGGGTCGACGTCGGAGTCCTGCTGTGGCGACTCGCCGGGCTGCTGTGGCGACGACGCCGCTGCCGGGGGAACGTCGGTCACCGAACTCGGCTACGACGAGGCCGACGTCCCGGGCCTGGAGGCCGGCGGCGAACTCGGGCTTGGCTGTGGCAACCCGACCGCGATCGCCAGCCTCGCAGCCGGCGAGACCGTCCTCGACCTCGGCTCAGGCGGTGGTTTCGACCGCTTCCTCGCGGCCCGCGAGGTCGGCCCGGAGGGTCGCGTCATCGGGGTCGACATGACGCCGGAGATGGTGGAGCGCGCCCGCGAGAACCGGGTGGCAAACGATGCGACGACCGTCGAGTTCCGGCTCGGCGAGATCGAACACCTCCCCGTCGCCGACGCAAGCGTCGACGTCGTGATCTCGAACTGCGTCGTCAACCTCTCGCCGGCGAAGTCCCAGGTCTTCAGCGAGGCCTCCCGGGTTCTCCGGCAGGGCGGACGCCTGGCCATCTCGGACGTTGTCCGGACGGGCGACCTCCCGGCGCTCGAGGACGATCCGGCCTCCATCGCCGGGTGTGTCGATGGCGCGGAAGGGATCGGGAGAATCCGGGAGATGCTGCTTGCGGCCGGCTTCACCGACCTGGCCATCGAGCCGAAGGACGAGAGCGAGTCGTTCATCAGGGGCTGGGACGCCGACCGAGACCTGAGCGAGTCCCTCGTGGCCGCGTCCATCGAGGCCGAGAAACCGGCTGGATCCGGGGGCGACTGAGCAAACCCTGCGACCCCCCCCCCGCCGAATACCCACCCACCACCCAACCCTCAACTCGGTACCCGATGTCCGGCCATCCACCCACCCACGACGTCGTAGAGTGTTCACCCACGCCACCTGGCAGCGGGTCCTCGCGAGCTACCTCCTGGTCGGGGCCGTCCTGCTCCTGCTGTTCGCCCTCTCCACTCCACTGACGGACACCACGCTGGTCCTGACCGGCAGCCTCGCCGTCGCCGGAGCTCGGCCCACCCCGCCAGGCGGTCCGCTGCCTTCGGCGGGGTGCCAGGATCCAGACCGACCTGGGCGACGCGCTCCAGGTCACGCTCACCCAACCCCGGCTGGTGGCGCTCTGCTGTGAGGGCCCGTCCGGGTAAACCCTCGCACTGCCCGTCACGTCGCACCCGTACACGGTGGCGGTTACACTTTCACTTCCCTGTAAACGTCCTTTTATCAGGGATGCGGCTCAAGCCCCGTCCATGGCAGCAACCGAAGACCTCGAGAACCTCCCGGGCGTGGGTCCGGCGACGGCCGAGAAGTTGCACGAGAACGGGTTCGACTCCTACCAGGGCATCGCGGTGGCGAGTCCGGGGGAACTCTCGAACACGGCGGACATCGGCGAGTCGTCGGCGGCAGACATCATCAACGCCGCCCGGGAGCACGCCGACATCGGGGGCTTCGAGACCGGCGCGGACGTCCTCGAGCGCCGGGAGCAGATCGGCAAGCTGACCTGGGGCGTCGAGGAGGTCGACGAGCTGCTCGGCGGGGGCGTCGAGACCCAGTCGATCACCGAAGTCTACGGCGAGTTCGGCTCCGGCAAGTCCCAGGTCACACACGAACTCTCGGTGACCGTCCAGCTTCCCCGGGAGCACGGCGGGCTCGCCGGCGGAGCCATCTTCATCGACAGCGAGGACACTTTCCGACCCGAGCGCATCGACCAGATGGTCCGGGGGCTCCCCGACGAGGCCATCGAGGCGGCGATGGTGACCCACGGCGTCGCCGAGGAGGGCGAGGCCGACCCGACCGACGAGGACGCACTCGAGGACCTCGTGAACGCCTTCCTCGACGAGATCCACGTCGCGAAGGCGTTCAACTCGAACCACCAGATTCTGCTCGCGGAGAAGGCCCAGGAACTCGCCAGCGAGTCACAGGACGACGATTTCCCCGTCCGCCTGCTGTGTGTGGATTCGCTGACCGCCCACTTCCGCGCCGAGTACGTGGGGCGGGGTGAACTCGCCGACCGTCAACAGAAGCTCAACAAGCACCTCCACGACCTGATGCGGGTCGGCGACCTCAACAACACCGCCGTCGTCGTCACGAACCAGGTCGCCTCGAACCCCGACTCCTTCTTCGGCGACCC